>NZ_JBSFZS010000053.1:0-56938 GCF_053600395.1 Streptomyces sp. NPDC005070
GCCTCCGCCGACTTCCCCGCCCACGACAGAACAGCATCCTCACCCGCCATCCCCTTGATCAGACGCAACGCGTCCGACACGTCATCGGCGAAATCGTGCAGATCCTTGGCCAGCTTCTGCACCCGGTCCGGATCCCCGGGAGTGGGGTCCTTGTCCAGATCCAGCACATGCCAATCCGCCGGCCGATGCCCCGCCATACCGCAACCCCCGTCACGTCCGCCTCAACAACACCCGTACGCATGAACGAAGTTACTGGAGATGCCGCGGGGCGAGAAAGGGAAGCCGTCGCGGGAAGCCGCCCTGGCACAGCGCCCCGGCACCACGCCCTGACACCGCGCCCGGGAAGCCACCCTGGGACGCCGTCGTGAGGGGTGGCCGAGAAGTCGCCGTGTGCCTACCGGTCCGCGAAACGGAACGTGGAGGTGACGGCGTCGAAGACGTCGAAGAAGGAATCGGCCAGATCGAGGACCTGGCTGCTGCCGGCCACGAGGGCGACCTTGCCCTCCTGGCCGGGCACCGGGATGAACGTCTGCATGAGCACAGCCCGGATCGTGCGCTGGAGGCTGTCGTCCGGGACGACGATGTCCTCGATGCCGTACGTCCTCGCGGCGGGACCGACGCCGGGTATCTCGACGGTGGTCACCTTGCGCCAGGCGTCGCCCTCCTTCTTCGCCTCCCGCACGGCGAGTTGTCCCGCGATGGCCTGCGGGTCCGTGGGAAGGGGCTCACCGGTCCGCGCACGGCCGCCGACGATCGAGACGGTGACCGAGCCGGTGATCGGGGTGTCCCCGCCGAACGACTCCGCCATGCAGCCGCAGTACAGGGCACCGGACTTCCAGGCGTCGGCGGCGGCCTTCCGGAGGAAGCCGATGTAGGTGTCGCGATACCGCGCCAACTCCGGGTGCCCATCGATCCGTTCGCTCACCATCCGCCGGATCGAGTCGTCCCGCGACTCCGGCCGCACGTCGAACTCCCACCACGATTCCGGCACCTTGATCCGGAATCCGCCGCGTTCGACGGTGAGCGTCTCGATGTAGCGGTCCATGGCGCCCCCGGGTGCGTCATTCATCCTCTGCCTTGTGTGCGAACCGGCCGCGTGTGTTCGACCTGTTCGGTTCGGGCCAGCGTACGAGGTGCGGCGGACGCGGGGACAACACCCCGGACACGAAGGGCTCCACCCACGCGGCGCCTCATGTGAAGGTGTCGAACGCAAACCCTGGGCGAGATGTGGAAGCGGGCCCGTCTCCGCACGGGCCGATGTGTCCCGGAACACCATCAGGCCACCACGGAAAGCCACTTCACCCCGGAACACCCCCGTATGCCCACGTCCGGCGTGGGGTTTCCGCCTGGCGAAACCAAGAGCCCCATGGATACCGTCATTGCCCTTGACCGACTTCGCTCAACCGATGTCCCACGGGGAGTCCCTTGTGATGCGCCGCACTTTGCCCGTTGCTACCGCGTTCGCCGCGACAACAGCCTTGCTCCTGACGGCCTGCGGCGGCGGGGACGGCAACCCGAAGGCGAACGACAAGATCGCGGGCGCGGACCAGGGAAGCACACGTTCGGCTACCCCCAGCGCGAGCCCTTCGGACAACGCCGACCGGCCGGACATCACTCTTCCGAAGGATCTCAGCGACAAGTTCGAGAGCTGGACTACCGGCGTCGTCGGCAAGGACACCGTTCTCGCGGATGTCGAGCGGAGGGTCGACGCGACCAACTACGCGATCGCCGAGGGCGACGCCGAACTGCCCGCTCTCGGCTTCTACTACAGCGGCACCGCTCTGGCCGACGCCGGGGACTGGGTCACGTCCATCGTGAAGGGCGGCTACTCGATCACCGGCGTCAACCGCTACTACAACGCCAAGATCGACCTCTTCGACTCCTCCTCGGCAGGCGTCGTGTACTGCGAGGACCAGTCCAAGGCCTTCGCCAAGGACCGGAAGACGGGCAAGGTCATCAAGACGGCCGTCACCGCCAAGTCCTACGTCCTCTACACAACGCGCCTTGAGAAGAACGAGAAGGGCGTCTGGCAGACGACGAAGCTCACCTCGCAGAGGGGCCACAAGTCGTGCACTCCGTAGCCACCCCGGGCCGAATCCTTGTCACCGGAGCCGTGGCGGGCATGCTCGCGATAGTCCCCGGAACCGCCTTCGCCGACTGGCCCCCCAGTGCGGGCACCCAGGGCGACACCAGGCAGAGCGCGCACTCCGACGCCGGAACTCTCGTCTCGCAGGTGACGTACTCCGGCTCCGTCCGTCCTCGGGGAAGCAACAGCGGCGCCGTTCAGCCGGTGGGTGACTGGACCCCGCCCGCGTGCTGGTACGAGCCGCGCTCCGTCGCCGAGTTCAAGAAGTACGTGGAGACCATGTACGAGGAGACGATCAACACTCCCGGTCAGGCCAACTACGCGAAGTCCGCGGTCGGCCAGTTCCGGGACATCTACAAGGACGGCAAGTACAAGGACTACAACGGGGACAAGGCCGACGAGGGGAACTGGTGGGTCGCCGTCCAGAATCCCGACCGTCTCGACGACCCCGCGAGCATGGAATGCGGTGAACTGCCCTTCTGGGTGGCGAACAACGACGACCCCGGTGTCCCCCAGGCCGTCACGCCCAGAATTCTCGCCGAGGCCGCCTACAACGCCGTCCAACTCCCCGACACCAAGGTCACCCTCGCCCCCCGGGACATCACCAAGGTCAACCTGCCCACCTGGGCCTGGCTCGACAAGGCCACCTTCAAGGACGTGTCCGTCACCGCGTCCCTCGACGTCGCCGGCCTCAACATCTCCGCGACCACCACCGCGAAACCGGTTTCCCTCCACCTCGACCCCGGCACCGGCGACGCCGAGACCTACCCCGCCTCCGGCGAATGCCGCCTGAACGACGACGACTCGATCGGCGAGCCCTACGCCAAGGGCAAGGCCGGCGAGACACCGCCCTGCGGCATCAAGTACCTGCGATCCTCAGGCGACGGCAGCTACAAACTCCGGGCCACCATCACCTGGGCAGTCACCTGGACCGGCACAGGAGGAGCCGGCGGCGACCTCCCCGACGGCACCTTCGGCACCACCCAGGACATCACCGTGCAGGAGATCCAGTCCGTCAACCATTGACCGCCCCGAACCGCCCTTACGAGGTAACTCGCGGAGACGCACTGCGTCGGTCGAACGCCTCGTCGGCCGACCCGCCCCCCTCTCAACCATGCACCACACCGATACCGCCACGTCCTTGATCGAGTTCGCTCAACCGATGTCCCCCGGGAGTCCACTGTGAAGCGCCGCGCTTTGCCCGTTGCCACCGCTTTCGCCGCGACAACAGCCCTGCTGCTGACGGCCTGCGGCAGCGGGGACGACAACCCGAAGGCGAACGACAAGATCGCGGGCGCGGACCAGGGAAGCACACGTTCGGCTACCCCCAGCGCGAGCCCTTCGGACAACGCCGACCGGCCGGACATCACCCTTCCGGGCGACGTGAAGGACGAGTTCGAGGGATGGAAGACGGGGGACGCGACGAAGGACGCCGTCCTGGCGGACGCGGGGCGCGCACAGACGGCGATGAACGACGCCATCATCAAGGGCACCTCGGACACCCCTGGATTGGCCTTCTATTACAAGGGCAAAGCGTTGACGTCCTCCGCCAAGTGGGTCCAGAAGTGGCTGGACGCGGGAATCACGTACACCGGCACCACGCGCTACTACAGCCCCAAGGTCGAGATCTTCGACAGCAAGTCCGCCGGTGTCTCGTACTGTGCCGATGAGACCAAGGCGTACAACAAGGACCGGAAGACCAAGAAGGTCGACCGGACACCCGCTGAAAACGACGCCTACGTGCTGTACAACACGCGCCTGGAGAAGACCGCTCAAGGCGTGTGGCAGACCTCCGACGGCGCGTCCGTACGCGGGAGCAAGACGTGCGTACGGTGACCAGGCGCCGCACGGTCGTCACGGCCGGAGCGCTCGCGATCACCTGCGCGCTGTCCATGCCCACCACGGCCTTCACCAAGGGTCCCGGAGGATCCCGGTTCGACGTCGGTGACAGCGCTGCCAGACCTGAGGAACCCCGGCCAACGACCACTCAGAAAGTCAGTGACCCACATGAGTGACCTCCGCCTCGAAGACACCATTTTCGAGGACCTGAAAAGGACTTTCTCCACGATCAGCGATCGCATGGAGACGACACGCCGCACCCTCCAAGGGACTGACGCCTCGGCCGTCGGCGAAGGCAAGCTCATCGAGGACGTACAGGACTTCGCCGACGACTGGGGCTACGGAATCAAGCAGCTCGGCAAGCACACTCACGGCGCCGTCAAGATGATCAACAAAATCGGCGACTCCTTCGGCAAACTCGACCTGGATCTCGCCGAGTCACTCAGGGCCCCGAGCAAGAAGGGCAAATGAGGTGACAGGAAAGCGTCCGGCCTTTCCCCACATAGGCTGGGATCCCACGCCAGGAGACGTGGAGGACACCCGGGACCTGGCCAAGAAACTCGGGGGTCTGGCGACCGAACTGGGCACCGCGCTCCGTGAGCTGGAGCGGATTGAATGCGGTGCATGGAAGGGCAAGACCGCCCTGGCCTTCACCGAGTACATCGGAAACGACGTCACTCCCCTCATTCGCAAGAGTCACGACTCCTTCGACAAGGCCTCGCACGCTCTCCATCGGTGGGCCGGAGAACTCAAGGCGTTCCAGGAGGAGGCGGACCGGCTCGAGAAGTCCGCAGGCGAGGTCCTCGAAGCCAGGGAGAAGGCCGATCAGAAGGCCGACGGCAAAGGAAGCGAGGAACTCGGCAAAGCCTCCAGTGCCGTGAACGAGGTCACCAACAAGGTCCACGATCTCGAAGATCGCTACAGGAAAGCCGCCGGACTGATCGGGAAGGATCTCGACAAGGCGGCCGACATCGCACCGGATGAGCCCGGCTTCTGGGACAAGCTGGGGCACGGCATCGCGGACACTTGGGATGCCACCGGCCAGTGGATCAAGGACCACGCCGATCTGATCGCCTTCATCGGCGACCTGCTGAGCGATCTGACAGCGATTCTGGGACTGCTCGCGATCATCACCATCCCCTTCGAGCCTCTCGGCGCCATTTTCGGCGCCGCAGCCCTCCTCACCAGCGGACTCGCCCTGTTGACGCACTCCATAGCCAAGGCGGCCGGGGCGGACGTCAGCTGGATGGAGTTGGGTACGGATGCGCTCGGTCTCCTTCCCGGCATCGGCCTTTTCAGCAAGGGCGTCAAGGTGGCCACAAAGGCCACAGCCATCGAGCGGGCGGCGATGTTCGGCAAGGGAATGCAGGGCGCCGAACTCGCGGCAGGAGCGCGCAACCTCTTCGCGACCGGAGATCTCGCGACGAAGGTGGAGGGCGGACTCAGCCTGCTGGGCAAGCGAGTCGTGCTGGGCGGATCGTTCGAGAAGATCGGCTTCATCAGCTCCCAGTCCGGAACAATGAACCGTCTCGCGGGACTCGCCGAGGCGGGCTACCACCAGGGACAGTGGGTCGGGACCAAAGGGCTGAAGCTCATCAGTGGTGGCAAGCTCTCGTTGAACCCCGAGACGCCCCTGGGCATCGCGATCGACGCCGCCGGCAAGATCGGACCGAAGATCACCACCATCACGCAGCACATCGGAGAAGCAGTCAATCCCGGCGACCGCTTCCACGAAGCGGCAACCTCACACTGAAGGCATCATTCGGATGGCTACTTGGCAACCTCTTCCCGGCGAGATCGTCCTGGCCCGAAGTCCCGGAAGCTTCGCGACGGGAACTGCGGACGCGGTCGCAGGCATGCGCTGGTTCCGCGACACGGAACGCAACGACATCCAGGACGCCCTGGCCGGATGGCCCGAAGGCCCGGTCTGCACCATCCGTCCGAAGTCGGAAAGACGAGTCCGCGCTGCCGGAGCGTTCGGCGTTCGGGCCGCTGCCCTCGCGGTCCTGGGGGCGGTGGAGACCCTGGCAGCCGCCGGGAGCATCGGCAGCGGCCCCCGGGGTACCGGCCGTTCACACGACCACGAGAACGAGGTCGACGATTTCCCTGTCATGTGGGCAGCGCCCGGCACCGTCGCACGCACGCTCCCGTGGCAGCTCGATCCGGGCCGGTGCCCTGAGCACTACCGCACCCACATCGTCGTCACGGACCGGCGTGTGCTCGTGCTCGGATTCCCCGACGACGACACCACCCGGGATGAAGTGCTCTGGCAGACGGACCGGGACCGTATCGCGAAGGTCGAACGTCGAACGTTCACCAAGGTGGGTCTGGAGGCAGTGATCACCTTCACGGACCGTTCGTGGTGCAGACTCGCCCCACCGAGCCCCAGCGACCATTGGGAGGTCGTACGCCATCTCGCCTACGCCTCCGCGGTCGTCACCCCCGAAGAGCTGACTCCGGGCCAGAAGAAGACGGTGGCCGCTTTCACGGCGGAGCACCCGTCCTTCCGCACCGTGGTCACCCGAAGGCCCAGCGGAAACTTCACGATCGAAGTGACCTCCGAACCGGATCCCGACCCGCGAGAGGGCAGTGATCCGCAGCTCAGACTCATGGGGCCGGACGGCGAGCACGTGAACTTCGAACCCGGCGATCTCTGAGCGGAACGGCCACATGACCACGCCCACCAACACCGTCCCACCGGCCTCCACCGACGGCACGTCAAACATTCCGCCCATATGGTTCACCGTCCCCGACGGCTTCTTCGCCCTTCCAGTGGCCCCCACCCCGGAGGAACGCGGCGCCCTCGCCCACTCGTTTGTACGCGAGCTCTACTCACAGGGCGACGAGTCGTTGTGGACCCCGGCAGCTCCCTATTACGCCGCGATCGCCGAATACATGGCGGACGAAGGCGTCTCGTACGCCGCTACGGGGCTCTTCTCCACCGAGGAGAGCGGTGTCGCCCAGTGCGCCTTCACCGTGGCCGCCGTGGAGACCGACCAGACGGATCCGGACATCGCGGCTCACGGCACACTCGCCATTCTCGCCGCGGATCCACTGAACGACGCCCGATGGCTGGACCTCCCCTGTGGCCCCGCTGTCTCGTGTGTGACGCTGCGCGAGCTCACACTGCAGCCGGACGTCACAGCGACGGGAGAGGAGACCAAACTCCTCACCGGACAGATCCAGGTCCATGTTCCTTTCTCCTCAGGTCCGTACACGGCGATCTTCACGCTCTACACGGCTTCAACCGAGTACTGGGCCGAATTCTGTGACCTGCTGGTAGCCGTAATGCGCACCGTGTCCTTCGTCGACCCTGCGGAAGACACCGGCGCCGACGCCAGCTCGCTCTGAGAGATCAGCGAGCGGCAGTCACGGCGATCGTCGCCGTAGCCATCGGCGGGATTGCCATGCTTTTCGAACGCACGGTGAATCCGGACCGGGCCCCAGGACTGCCCGGTTGTACGGACCCGGGGGTGACGGGGCGCCCTGCACCCTGTCACCCCCGGTGCGGTCCGCGAGGTCCGGCTGTCAGCCCTTGACGCCCTTCGCGAGCTGATCATCCAGATCCTCATAGGCCTTCGCCGCGTCCTCAAGGAACTTGGCCATTCCCTTGAGGCCCTCAAGGGTGTCCTTCATGCCCTTGGTGAACTCCTTGAAGGAGTCGTCGAAGGCCTGGGAGCCCTTGGACGTCGTGTAGCCGTCGGCGACGAGGCCGTCGATGTAGCTGTCGAGGCCGTGGAGCTTGTCCTCCATCTTCTCCTTCTCGTGGCCGAGTCGCTTCGCAGCGTGCCGCATCTTCTCGTAAGTGATGTCTGCGTCTTTGCCGCCGGCCATGTGGCGTCCTCCATGCTTCAACTCGCCGCAGGGCCAACCCCCGTGGCTCCTGATACGGATGGTGCGATCGTCCGCATCGAGCAAGCAGCTTACTTACGGCGCTTGCAGGCGCACACCCCGGTTGTGTCACGAGCGCGCACCAAGGCCCGTTCCCGGCACGGGCCTTCGTTGTTCCCTCACATGGGCCGTTGCCTGCGGGAAGCGGTGAGCGGATATGGTCGGAAGCACTGTGGCCCGCGTTCCGGAAGCGGCCCTCGGTGTCTGGGGGAGGACGAGCGTGCGGCTGACTCTGACCGTCGTCGACCCGCTCGGCGGCGCCACCGCCGATGTGGTTCTCGACGCGGATCCCGAGTCCTCGGTGGGGGACATCGCCAAAGAGCTCGCGGAGCACGTCGGTTACGGCGGCGGCGCGCAGATCATCCCCATCGGACACCACCAGGGGGCCGCGGGCGGCGGTGCGCCGGTCGCGTACGTGGACGGCCATCCCGTCGATCCCGCCGCGACCATCGCCACCTCGCCGCTGCGCGAGGGCGCCGTCGTGAGTCTGCACGACCCGGCCGGCTGTCTGCCCGGCGAGCCGACCGGACTGGTCGAACTGCGGGTGGCGGGCGGCCCGTCGGCGGGTGCCGTGCACCGGCTCGGGATCGGCCGGTACGACATCGGCGCCGGGACGGCCTCGTACATCCGGATCGACGATCCCGAACTTCCGCAAAGGGCACTGACGTTGTCAGTTGCAACGGACGGAACGTGCGGCGTCACCGTGCACGGGGAGAGGAAGGGCGTCACCCTCGACGGCGAACCCTTCGAGGAGCGCGAGGACGACGGCTGGCCCCTCGGCGGCCAGGTCGCGATCGGCAACACCCTTCTCCAGCTCGACCGTTACACCCAGCCCGACGCCGCGCTGAAGTGGTCGGACGACGGCGCCGGACTCGACTACAACCGGCCCCCTCGGCTGCATCCGCCCGAGCGCGAGACGAAGTTCCGGCTGCCGAGCCCGGTACGGGACTACGAGGCCCGGCCGCTGCCCTGGCTGATGGCGCTGACACCGCTGGTCAGCGCCATCGTCATGGTGCTCGTCTTCGGCCGCTGGTACTACATGATCATGGCTCTGCTGAGCCCGCTCATCATGCTCGGCAACTACTTCATGGACAAGAAGCAGGGCCGCAAGTCCCACACCAAGCAGGTCAAGGAGTACAACGAGCACAAGGCGCGGATCGAGAAGGACGCCCAGGAGGCACTGCTCGCCGAACGCCTCGACCGGCGCCGGGCGATCCCCGATCCGGCGACCGTGCTGTCGCTGGGCACCGGGCCGCGCACCCGGCTGTGGGAGCGGCGCCGCACCGACGCCGACCATCTGCTGCTGCGCGTCGGCACCGGACAGCTGCCGTCCGAGGTCGTGCTCGACGATCCCGAGCAGGACGACCACAAGCGCCAGGTCACCTGGACCATCGAGGACGCGCCGGTCTCCCTCCCGCTCGCGGAGCGCGGTGTCGTCGGCATCGCCGGGCCCGGTGACTCGGCCCAGGCGCTGGGCCGTTGGGCCGTCGCGCAGACCGCGGTGCTGCACAGCCCGCTGGACGTCCAGTTCTACGTCCTGACCGAGAGCAGCGGCCAGGAGAGCTGGGACTGGGTGCGCTGGCTCCCGCACAGCAGGCCCGCCGGCGCCCAGGACGCCAACGTTCTCATCGGCACGGACGCCGAGACGGTCGGCGCCCGCATCGGCGAGCTGACCCAGCTCCTCGACGCCCGCCAGAAGGCCGCCAAACAGAACGGCAACAAGGCCTCGTTCAGCGATCCCGACATCGTCGTCGTCTGGGACGGCTCCCGGCGGCTTCGGTCCATGCCGGGTGTGGTGCGGCTGCTGCGCGAGGGCCCCGCCATGTCCATGTACGCGATCTGTCTGGACACCGAGGAGCGGTTCCTGCCCGGCGAGTGCCAGGCCATCGTCATCGCGGAGCCGAAGCCCGAGGAACACCCGGGCGCGCAGGCGCCCGCCAGGACCGCACCGTCCGCCCCCGGCGGCTTCCCCTCCTTCCACGCCTGGCACGCCACGGAGACCGACGACTCCGCCACCGGCACGTCCAAGGCCCTCGAACTGCGGCTGCGGGTGCAGCAGACGGGCGTCGCCCGCGTACGGGACGTACGGCCCGACTTCGTGTCGGCCGCGTGGAGTTCCCGGCTCGCGCGCTCCCTGTCCGCGCTGCGCGACATCAGCGGCGAGACCGAGGACTCCGCCCTGCCCGGCGCCAGCCGGCTGCTCGACGTACTGCAACTGGAACCGCCGACCGCGGACGCGATCAGCGCGCGCTGGCGGATGGGCGGGCAGTCGACGACGGCGGTCATCGGTGAGTCGTACGACGGCCCGTTCGGCATCGACATGCGGCGCGACGGCCCGCACGGCCTGATCGCCGGTACGACGGGCTCCGGAAAGTCGGAGCTGCTCCAGACGATCGTGGCATCGCTGGCCGTGGCCAACACCCCCGAGAACATGACGTTCGTCCTCGTCGACTACAAAGGCGGCTCGGCGTTCAAGGACTGCGTCCAACTCCCGCACACCGTCGGCATGGTGACCGACCTCGACGCCCATCTCGTCGAGCGCGCGCTGGAATCCCTCGGCGCGGAGCTCAAGCGACGCGAGCACATCCTGGCCGCCGCCGACGCCAAGGACATCGAGGACTATCAGGATCTCGTACGCCGTGATCCCTCGTACGCGCCCGTGCCCCGACTCCTCATCGTCATCGACGAGTTCGCCTCCATGGTGCGCGACCTGCCCGACTTCGTGACGGGTCTGGTCAACATCGCCCAGCGAGGCCGTTCGCTCGGCATCCACCTGCTGCTGGCCACCCAGCGGCCCAGCGGTGTCGTATCGCCCGAGATCCGCGCCAACACCAACCTCCGGATAGCGCTCCGCGTCACCGACGGCGGCGAGTCGAGCGACGTCATCGACTCCCCCGAGGCCGGGCACATCTCCAAGAACACACCGGGCCGCGCGTACGTCCGTCTCGGGCACGCCTCGCTCGTACCGTTCCAGTCGGGACGCGTCGGCGGCCGCCGGCCCGGTGCCGCCGATCCGGCGGCGCTCGCGCCCTGGGCGGGCTCCCTCGGCTGGTCGGACCTCGGGCGGGCCACACTGGTCAAGCCGAAGGCCGAGCAGCGCGAGGAGGAGGAGATCACCGACCTCAAGGTGCTGGTCGACGCCGTGCGCGAGGCCAACCGGGCCCTCGGCATCCCGTCCCAGCACAGCCCCTGGCTGCCCGCCCTCGCCGAGACGCTGCTGCTCGACGAGGTCCAGGTGCCCGCGTTCGCGGGCGGTCCCGGCAAGCTGCCGCCCGCCCCGTACGGCGTCGAGGACCTGCCCGCCGACCAGGCCCGCCGGCCCGTCGTGGTGGACTTCGCCTCCTTCGGGCATCTGCTCATCGGCGGCGCCCCCCGCAGCGGACGATCGCAGATCCTGCGGACGATCGCGGGTTCGCTGGCCCGCGCCCACTCGGCGGCCGACGTCCATCTGTACGGCATCGACTGCGGCAACGGCGCGCTCAACGCGCTGACCCGGCTGCCGCACTGCGGCGCCGTCGTCGGCCGCAACCAGACCGAGCGCGTGGTCCGCCTCATCGCCCGCCTCAAGGGTGAACTGACCCGCAGGCAGGACCTGTTGGCGGACAAGGGATTCGCGGACATCGGCGAGCAGCGGGCCGCGTCGGGAGCGGACGAACGGCTCCCGCACATCGTGGTGCTGCTGGACCGGTGGGAGGGCTGGCTGCCGACACTCGGCGAGTACGACCACGGCGATCTGACCGACCAGCTCACCGCGATGATGCGCGAGGGCGCGAGCGTCGGACTGCACCTGGTGATGACGGGCGACCGCCAGATCCTCTCCACCCGGATCGGCTCGCTCACCGAGGACAAGTACGCCCTGCGGCTGGCCGACCGCTCCGACTTCTCGCTGATCGGCGTCAACGCGCGCAAGATCCCCGAGGAGATCCCGCCCGGCCGCGGTTACCGCAACGAGCACGGCACCGAGACCCAGTTCGCCCTGCTCACGGAGGACTCCACCGGTCAGGGCCAGGCCGCGGCGCTCACCACGATCGGCGAGGCCGCCGCGCTACGGGACGCCGAACTGCCGCGCGCCCGGAGCCCGTTCCGGGTCGACGTACTGCCCACCCGGATCGGCTTCGCCGACGCCTGGGAGATGCGCGACCCGGAGGCCTCCCGCTCCCGGCTGTGGAGCCTGGTGGGCATCGGCGGCGACGACGTCCAGGGGTTCGGCCCGGACCTCTCCCAGGGCGTGCCGACGTTCGTCGTCGCGGGCCCCGCCAAGTCCGGCCGCAGTACGACGCTGATGAACATGGCCCGGTCGTACCTGGCCCAGGGCGTACGCCTGGTCGTCGCGGCACCGCGCCCATCACCGTTGCGCGAACTGGACGGCGAAGAGGGTGTGTTGAAGGTCTTCGACGAGGACGACATCGAGGGCGACGACCTGCGCGAGGCCATCGACTCGGCGACGCCCGAGGAGCCGATCGTGGTGCTGGTCGACGACGGCGAGGTCCTGGAGGACTGCGACGCCGAGACGGTCTTCAAGCGGATCGTGCAGCGCGGCGGCGAACGCGGCCTCGGCCTGGTCATCGCCGGCGACGAGGAGGACGTGTGCAGCGGGTTCTCCGGCTGGCAGGTCGAGATGAAGAAGGGCCGCCGCGGCATCCTGCTGTCCCCGCAGGACTCCTCCGCGGGTGAGCTGATCGGCATCCGTACGAACCGCAGCATGGTCGGCGGTCCCGTCGCCCCCGGCAAGGGCCTGCTGCACCTGGGCGACGGGGAGCCGCTGACGGTGACGACACCGATGTAGGCCGTCGGAACAGCCCACCGGAAAAAGTGCGCGAGAAAGAGAGAGCGGGCGGGTGAGCGGATCGGCGAAGCCCGGACGGCGGAAGGCCGCCGGGGCGGCCCTGCGCTACGAGCACGTGCGGCAGCGGCCGTCCGCGTGGGCGCAGGCGCGGGAGAAGGCGTCCCGAAGGGAGTCGTGGGGCGGCTGTCTGATCTTTCTGGCCGTGGCGGCCGCGATCATCGGGTTCGCGCTCACGGTCATGACCTTGGGGACCGGGCTCTGGGGCTCCGCGGCCCCCGCCTGGCCGGGCAGGGGCTACGGCTTCGCGGCCGTCGTCGGGGCCGCCGGGCCCCTCGGCCTGGCCGCCGTGATCGCGACCCTGGGCCGGACGCGGTGGAAGACCAACCCGCTGCGCTCGCTCGGCTGGGTGCTCGCCTCGCTGCCCGGGGTCGCCGCCGCTCTCGTGTGGGTGGTGGTCGTCTTCGCGGGCTTCCGCCCCAAGCACCGGCGCGACTGGAACTCCCGGTGCTACAGCCGGGGCAAGCCCTGCTGGGTGCACGTCGAGTATCCCTGGGTCTGGGCCGTCGGCCTGCTCTCGACGGTGCTCGTCGTCGCCGTGCTGATCACCGTGCTCTTCAGGATCGACAAGGCCCGCCGGAACGCGGCGGCCGGCTGAACCAGGGTCCGGCCGGGCGCCGTCCGCTCAGCCCACCTTGGTCATCCTGGCCACCGGGTCCCCCGCCTCGGGGTTGTCGGTCTCGTAGGTGAGGTCGCTGCCGACGGGAGTCAGCCGGACCTCGTGGCGGCCCTTCGTGCAGACGTCCCGGTTGGACTCCGAGGCCACGCTCGTGGCGACGAGCTGCTTCTTCGTGACCTTCTTGAGGACGAGGACGTCGTCGCAGATGCCGCCGATCTGGTCGGTCTGCCGGAACGTGCCCAACTCCTGTCCCACGGCCGCCTGGTGGACGGTGACACGGAAGGTCCCCATGGGGAGGGTGCCGCTGAGGCCGAGGCCCTCGCCCTCCCAGGTGCCGACGTAGGAGGCCGGGATCGTGGACTGCTCGCCGCCCGGATCGGACCCGCTCTTCGTCGGGGCCGGTTCCGGGGCACTCGCCGTGGAGCCCGGCCGCGTGGCGCTCGCCGACGGATCGGAGCCGGTGGCGCTCCGGCTCGCCGAGGGGCGCCCGCCCGCCACGCTCCCCTCGTCGTCGGCGCCGCCGCCCGGCAGCAGATCGAAGAGGAACGCGGACCCCACGGTCACCGCCGCCAGCGCGCCCGCGACGGCGAGTGCGACCGTGCAGCTCATCCTGCGGCCCTGTCCGCCGGCCCCCGGCGCGGAGGTCGCCGCCACGCTGACCGAGAGCTTGCCGGGCCGGTCGGCCGTGCGCGCATCCGACGTCCCTTCACGGTGTACGGCGTCCTGGGGCCCGGCGGTCCCGGCCTCGCCCTGTCGCGGTACGTAGGGAGGCATCGCGGGCGGCGGTCCGAAGCCCGGCGGCGGGGGACCGAAGCCACCGACCGAATCCGGCACCCCGGCACCCGTCACTGCCGCTCGGCCCGCCTCGACCGACGGACTGCTGAAGCCCAACGGCCCGGAGGGCGTGGCCTGCGCGGCCCCCGCCGCCTCGAGGTTCAGCAGTTGTACGGCACTTCGGCTCACCCGCTCGATCAGGGCGCCCGGCAGCCAGCCCGCCGACACCAGCCGGGCGGCGCCCTGCGGTGCGAGCCGGACGGCCACCTCGCCCGGAGTGGGCCGCGCCGCGGGCTCCTTGGCCAGGCAGGCCGCCACCAGCTCGCGCAACTCGCCTTCCAGGGATTCGAGTCGCGGCTCCTCGTGCACCACTTTGTAGAGGAGGGAGGCGGAGGAGTCACCGGGGAAGGGAGGCTCGCCGGTGGCGGCGTACGCGAGGACCGCGCCGAGCGAGAAGACGTCCGCGGCTCCCGTGACGCCCTTGCCGAGGATCTGCTCGGGGGACATGTAGCCGGGTGAGCCGACCGAGACCCCTGTCGAGGTCAGGGAGGCGGTGCCGTCCGTGGCCCGGGCGATGCCGAAGTCGATGAGGAGCGGACCGTCGAGGGTGAGCAGCACGTTGGAGGGTTTGACGTCACGGTGGACGAGGCCCAGCGCGTGGACAGCGGTGAGCGCCTCGGCCAGACCGGCGCCGAGCACGCGCGCGGAGTGGGCCGGGAGCGGCCCGCCGTCGGCGATCGCCGACGTCAGGGAGGGGCCGGCCGCGTAGCCGGTGGCGACCCAGGGAACCGGCGCCTCCGGGTCCGCGTCCAGCACAGGCGCCGTCCACGCCCCGCCCACCCGCCGCGCCGCCTCGACCTCGCGGCGGAAGCGAGCCCTGAATTCCTCGTCGAGCGCGAAGTGCGGATGCACGATCTTGACCGCGACCGTACGTCCGCCCGCGCTGCGTCCCAGATACACGCGCCCCATGCCGCCGGACCCCAGCCGGCCGAGCAGCCGGTAGGGCCCCACGACCGTGGGTTCGTCGGCTCCGAGCGGCTGCATGGCACTCACGGTTCCCCCTCCCCCGTACACACTGCCCAGCAGCGTAGTGCCGTGCGCGCCCCCTGCCCCGAAACTACGGGGACCGAGGCGGCCGGCGTCTCATGGCTGCAGGAGCCGTACGTTCACATCCGCCGGGAACCCGGTGGTCGAGCCGACCCTGCGCGCGAACTCCCGTACGGCCTCGAGCTGCGGGCCGCCGAAGCGGAAGTCGAGCGTCGTGAAGTACTGCTCCAGGACGGACTCGTCGAACTCCTCCCACCGGGCCGCCTGCTCGGCGACCTTGGAGACCTCGTCGAGGGAGAGGTCCCGGGAGGAGAGGAAGGCCTGGTGCACCTTGCGGGTGACGAGCGGCTCGCGCTCCAGGTAGTCGCGCCGGGCCGCCCACACGGCGAAGACGAACGGCAGGCCCGTCCATTCCTTCCACAGCGCGCCGAGGTCGTGCACCTGGAGCCCGTACTTCGGCCCGTCGAGCAGGTTGGCGCGCAGCGCCGCGTCGCCGATGAGGACGGCGGCGTCGGCCTCCTGCATCATCAGGCTCAGATCGGGCGGGCACGTGTAGTACGAGGGCGTCACCCCGACCTTTTCGGCCAGCAGGAGCTGGGCGAGCCGCACGGAGGTGCGCGAGGTCGAGCCGAGGGCGACGCGGGCGCCGTCCAGTTGGTCGAGGGGGACCTGCGAGACGATCACGCAGGACATCACGGGTCCGTCGCACCCGACGGCGATGTCCGGAAAGGCGACGAGGTCGTCGGCGTGCTTGAGGAACTCGACGAGCGTGATGGGCCCGATGTCGAGGTCCCCCCGCACCAGCTTCTCGCTGAGCTTCTCGGGGGTGTCCTTGGTGAGCTCGAAGTCGAGGAGCGTGCCCGTTCTCGCGAGCCCCCAGTACAGGGGCAGGCAGTTCAGGAACTGGATGTGGCCGACGCGCGGCCGGGTGCGAGAATTGTCCACATCGCGAGGCTAGACCCCATCCGGTAGCGGGCGGGCTCCAGGGTCGGCTGTGCGGGTGGAAACCCTCCCGATGCCTCGTGTCAACCGTCGTGACACCCCGGAGTCGACGCACGTCAGACCCCTGACACCCGTACGAAGCACCCGTCCGGATGACGTGATCTTTGCCTCTATTGCTTTCGGCTGCCTGCGTGCTAGGCTCGCCGCAAGTTGCAGTTTGGTTTCCCTTGCAGTACAGAGCCTGCGGAGCATGTGACCGCGGGCTCTCGTCGTTTTCAGACGTATGCAGTTGTTTACACAATCGCAGGTTCTGGAGCAGGGCAACCCTTTGGGCCCAAGGAGGGCTTATGGCTACCGGAACCGTGAAGTGGTTCAACGCCGAAAAGGGCTTTGGTTTCATTGCCCAGGAAGGCGGCGGCCCGGACGTCTTCGTCCACTACTCCGCGATCAACGCGAACGGTTTCCGTTCGCTCGAAGAGAACCAGTCGGTTTCCTTCGACGTCACGCAGGGTCCGAAGGGCCCGCAGGCGGAGAACGTCACTCCGCTCTAAGCCTGCGGCTCCATGAGCCCAAAGCTTTGATCCGGAACAGATAGCAGTACCCAAGGAGCCCCGCACCAGCCGGTAGCGGGGCTCCTGCCTTTCGCCGTCCCGTGGGGGCTATGTCGCGTACAGGGCCTCTATCTCTCTGCCGAAGTCCTTCTCGATCGCCGCGCGCCGCAGCTTCATGGACGGGGTGAGGTGGCCGGCCGCCTCGGTGAAGTCGACGGGCAGGACGGTGAAGCGGCGGATGGACTCGGGGCGCGAGACATGCCGGTTGGCCTCGTTCACGGCGCGCTGGAGGATGGCCAGCAACTCCGGGTCGTCCATGACGAGTTCCGGGGGAACAGGGTGCTTGCCGTTCATCCGGCGCCAGTGGGCGATGCCCTCGGGGTCGAGGGTGATGAGGGCGGAGACGAAGGGGCGGCGGTCCCCGAGGACCATGCACTGGGCGATCAGCGGATGGGAGCGGAGGAAGTCCTGGAGGGGCGCCGGGGCGACGTTCTTGCCGCCCGCGGTGATCAGGATCTCCTTCTTGCGGCCGGTGATGGCGAGATAGCCGCCATCGTCCAGTTCTCCGATGTCACCGGTGGCGAACCAGCCGTCCGGGGCGGCGTCGACGACACCGCCCGCGTGCGGATCCCAGTAGCCGCGGAAGACCTGTGCGCCGCACAGCAGCACCTCCCCGTCGGCGGCGATCCGCACCCGGGTGCCTGGCAGGGGCCGGCCCACCGTGCCGAGGCGCGGCTTCTGCGGGGGCGTGACCGTCGCGGCGGCCGTGGTCTCCGTGAGTCCGTACCCCTCGAAGATCTCGATGCCGGCTCCCGCGTAGAAGGCGGCGAGCCGGCGGCCGAGCGGGGACCCGCCGCAGATGGCGTGCCGGACCCGGCCGCCGAGGGCGTTGCGGATACGGCGGTAGACCAGGGGGTCGTAGAGGGCGCGGGCGGTGCGGAGGGACCGGCTCGGGCCGGGACCCGTGCCGTGCTGCCGGGCCTCGACGGCCTCGCCGTACTTCTGGGCGATCCGGGCCGCCCGGTCGAAGGACGAACCGCGGCCCATCCGTTCGGCGGTGGCGCGGCCGGTGTTGAAGACCTTCTCCAGGACGTACGGGATGGCGAGCAGGAAGGTCGGCTTGAACGAGGCCAGGTCCGCGAGGAGTTCCTCGGTCTGGAGGCTGGGCGCGTGACCGAGTTTCACCCGCGCGCGCAGACAGGCCACGGCCACCATGCGGCCGAAGACGTGTGAGAGGGGGAGGAAGAGGAGGGTGGAGGCGGGGTCCTGCGAGCGGGCCTTGAAGATCGGGTAGAGCAGCTCGACGGCGTTGTCGACCTCGGCGAAGAAGTTGCCGTGGGTGAGGGCGCAGCCTTTGGGGCGGCCGGTGGTGCCCGAGGTGTAGATCAGGGTGGCGAGGGTGTCCGGGCCCAGCACCCCACGCCGTACGGTCACTTCCTGGTCCGGGACGTCGCGGCCGAGCTCCGCGAGGCGTTCCACATGGCCCTTCTCGAAGACCCACATGTGCCGCAGATCGGGGATGTGCGGGCGCTCGGGGCCGAGCGCGGCGGCCTGCGCCACGGACTCCACGGCGAGCGCGACGGCCCCCGAGTCCTGGAGGATCCAGCGGGTCTGGAAGACCGAGGAGGTCGGGTAGACAGGCACGGTGACCAGGCCGGCGGCCCAGGCGGCGAAGTCGAGGAGCGTCCATTCGTACGTCGTCCGGGCCATGATCGCGATCCGGTCGCCCGGCACCAGCCCCTCCGCGATCAGCCCCTTGGCCACCGCGAGGACCTCGTCCGCGAACTCGGCGGCGCTCACGTCCCGCCAGCCTTCGCCGTCCGGAGTCTTCCGGCTGAGGACCGGTTCCCGCGGAGCCGCGGCCGCGTTGTCGAACGGGATGTCCGCGAGGGAGCCGTGCGTCACCTGGCCCGCGATCGGCGGCATCGCGACCTCGCGCACGACACCGTCCAGCCGCTTGATCTCGGGCTCCGGCAGGGGTGGGGCGGAGTCGGACGAGTAGGGGCTGGACACGGGGCGGCTCCTTGTCGGCCGGAGGGCCGGGGCGGGTGCAAGGCGTGTTCGGGCTCAGCGGAGCGCGGCGGCGCGCCATCTCATACGGCCCTGGGGAGTGGGGGGTTCAGGGGTCTCGGCAACCCGGTGAGACGGGGATCCTACGGCGCCGAAGTGTGGGGTTTGTGACGCATTGCCGCAGGTGAAGTGCGGGTTACCCGGGGTAGCTGTGCCCTTTGCCGGGCCATGACTCTCGGCGCCGGCAGCCCCGGTGACCCCGAAGCCGGGACACCCGACGCCGGCACTCCGAAGGCCCCGGACCTCACCCCCGGACGGGCCGTCCCCCGGGAGATCGCCCCACCCCATCTCGACCCCCGCCCTCCCCCTGACGTAGCCTTACCCCCGGTAACTTACTCCAGAGTCACCTCATGGTCGCCCCATGGGCCGGACAATTCCGCCGCGGCGCAGAACAGCACGGCCCGCTCGCGGAACCCCGCGCCGCACCGCCCGCTCACGGAACTCGCAGCACCCCACCGCTCGCCGAACCCCGCGCCGCCCCACTCGCCGAGAGCCGCACCTTCCCCGTCCGCCTGGAGACTCCGATGCGCACTCAGCCGCCCGTCCGCCCCGAGCCGCGGACGCACACCCTCGACGCCGCCCCCTCGCTCGTCCCGCTGCTGGCCCGCGGCGCCCTGCTCTCCCCCTTCAAACGGCCCCGCCCGGACGCCCCCGTCCCCGCCACCCGGCTCGTCCTCTCCGGTGTGCGGATCGACCTCGCCCATCTCGCCGCGTACGAGCGGGTGTGCGGGTTCCCGACCGGCGCGGACGCCCTGCCGGTCACGTATCCGCACGTGCTCGCCTTTCCGCTGGCGATGCGGATCCTGGCGGGGCGCGCGTTCCCGCTTCCGCTGCTCGGACTGGTGCACACCTCGATCGAGATCACCCGGCACCGGGAGTGCGCGGCGAACGCGGAGTACGAACTCGCGGTGCTGGTGGAGAGGCTGGCGCCGCACCGGCGGGGCACGGAGGCAACCGTGCTGACCGAGGCACGGGTCCACGACACGCTCGTATGGGAGTCGAGAAGCACCTACCTGGCCCGGCATCGCCCCCGGAACCCCGACAAGGACCCCGCCCAACCCCACGACCACCACCGCAATCCGAACCCGGACCACGGTCACGGTCACGGCCACGGCCGGGACCCTGACCCGGTGCACCGCCAGGCCCCCGCCCCCCGGCCGGACTCCGGGACGCTGCCCGCCCTCGCCGAGTGGCGGCTCGGTCCGGACGTCGGACGTCGCTACGGTGCCGTCTCCGGAGACCGCAACCCCATCCATCTGCACCCCCTCACCGCCCGCCTCTTCGGCTTCCCGCGCGCCATCGCGCACGGCATGTGGACGGTCGCCCGCTGCCTCGCCGAGTACGGACCGGGACAAGCGGTCGATGTGCGGGCCGAGTTCAGGGCGCCGGTGCCGCTGCCCGGAGCGGTGACGTACGCCGCACGGGGGCCGGAGTTCGAGCTCCGCTCGGGAGGACGGGTCCATCTGACCGGCGACGTACGCCCGACGCGGCCGCGAGACGCGTGAACTTCGGGCGAACAGTGCACGGCGAAAGCCCCCGTCACGCCTTCCCGTTTTCGCCAACCAGCAGATGAGAGAGCTGCGTTGAGAAAGCTCTCACAGTTCACACCCAGGGCACCAAGGTGGCTTCAAGCAGCCCCTCATCCCACCCTCAGACACCGTTCCTAGCCTCGGTCCACCCTCGGCCGCCGCCAGGAAAGGCACCCGAAGCATGACCCCCAGACGAATCGCCGTCATCGCCGACTCCGACACCCGTTGGAAGTGGGGAGCGTCCGTCGCCCGGCAGATTGCTCCCGAGTACACGCTCGACGCCCTCTTCCTGCTCACCCGGGCCACCCCGACGGAGCGCCAACTGGCGGAGATCGGCATCGTGCCGGACACCCGGCGCGACGTCACGGTGGCGGAGCTGGTCGACGACGAGGAACTCGCCGCCGCCGACGTGCTCGTGCTGGCCACCGCGGGAGGCACCACGCTCGCGCTCACCCACGGCCTGGGCATCGCGTGGGAAGGGAAGGCACGGCCGGTCACCGTCACGGGATACGTCGGGGTCGTGTACGAGAAGATGGTCGACGGGCTGATGACCCGGGCCGGCACCGACCTCGTCCTCGCCAACAGCGCCTACGACGCGGACCGTTTCCGCGAAGCGTTCGCGAGCGTCGGCGTCGACCCCGGCTCGGTGGTGGAGTGCGCCCTGCCCTTCCTCGGCGGGGAGCCGTACGCGCCGTCCGCGGAGCGGCCCTTCACGCTCACCTTCGCCGTCCAGCCGTCGGTGCCCAAGGGCCGGGTGTCCCGGCTCGAGCTCCTGGAGCGGGCAGCGGCCCACGCGCGACGGCACCCCGACCGGCTGGTGCTGATGAAACTGCGCAGCCTCCCCGGCGAGCACACCACGCACGTCGAGGCCGACCCGTACCAGCTCCTCATCGAGAGGATGACCGAGCCGGCCCCGGGCAACCTGCGTCTCGTCTACGGCAACATGGGCGAAGTCCTGGACCGCACCGACCTGTTGGTGACCGTCAGCTCGACGGCCGCCATGGAGTCGATGCACCGCGGCATCCCGACCGCGATCCTCACCGACTTCGGGGTCCGCGAGGCGCACGGCAACCACTACTTCGTGCACTCGGGCTGCCTCGCCTCCTGGGACGACCTGGACGCCGGCGCGACGCCCCGCGTCGACCCGGCCTGGGCGGCGCGGCAGGGCATCGGCAAGAGCGATCCGTATGCCCTCGCCCGCGCCCGGGTCACCGCGCTCGGGTCGGCGGGCCGGCTGCCGACCCTGCGGCCGTACTACTCGCCGCAGCGGGCGGGGGCCTATCTCGCCGGCATCCTGGAGCGCAACGGCCTCGACGAGAAGGGCAGGCCGCTGACGCTCACGGCGGACGCGGGCGGCGGAGGTCAGGTGCGCACGGTGATCCGCCGGGCCGCGCGCAGCGGCGCCAAGTCCCTCTACCGGGTGGGCCGCGAGCGGGTGGCCCCCGCGCTGCGCCGGTGGGGTCAGGCCTGACCCCGTCCGGCGCGAACGGGCCCCGCGGGCCGGAGGGGTCAGATCTCCGCGGTGGTCTGGGAGGGGATCGCCGGGGCCGGCGGGGACCAGGGGCGGCCCTGCATGAGCGTGCCGAGTCCCGCCCAGGCGAAGTTCATCAGGGTGGCGGCGGCCTGCCGGGCCGAGACGCCCGGGGTGGCGTTGGCCCACGCGGCCATCGACTCGGCGGCGCCGACGAGCGCCTCCGCGAGCCCGGCGACCTCCCGCGCGGGCAGCGACGGGTCGCGGTGTGCCTCGCGCGCGGCGACGACGATCAACTGCGTGACGAAGCGGACCAGTTCCTCGCGCATCGCGAACACCTCGGCGGCGAAGGGCTCGCCGTGCGTACGCGCCTGGAGGTGCAGGACCGCCCAGCCGTCCGGGTTCTCGGCGGTGTGGGTGAAGAACGCCCGCAGCCCTTCCCAGAGTCGGCGGTCGGCGGGCAGTTCGGGGCGGACGCCGGCGCGGACCGCGTCGGTGAGCGCCTTGGCCTCACGCCGGATGCACGCGGTGAACAGGTCTTCCTTCGAGTTCAGGTACAGGTACACCAACGGCTTGGACACGCCCGCCAGTTCGGCGATCTCGTCCATCGACGCGGCCCGGTACCCGCGCTGCCCGAAGGTCCGTACGGCCGCGTCCAGCATCTGCTGTTCGCGTACCGCGCGGGGCATCCGCTTGTTCTTCACAGCACCCATGCGCCCAGCCTACGAGGGCGCGCGGCGCGGCCGGACGCACGGCGGTGTCAGGAGGCCTGGTGCGGGGTGCCCTGGGCGGCGGTCTCGTCCAGGAGGGCGTCCTCCTGGTTGCGGTTGCGCTCCAGGTTGGCCTTGGCACGGTCGACACGGGCGACGACCTGTTCCGAGGCGCGGTCGCGGGCGCCGCGCAGGACGACGAAGCTGATCGGCGCGGAGATCACCAGGGCCAGCAGGACGACCCACATGTAGTTGGAGTCGCCGAGGCCGCGGGGGGCGACGCCCGAGTAGACGAGGCCCCAGACGACCACGAGGCAGCCCACGAAGATCCCAAGGCGCATCAGTGTGTAGCGGAGCATCTCAATCCACTCTTCCGTTCCGAACGGTCCCACAGAACTCCGTCCAGTGAAGCACGCCCGGACAGCGATCTTGCAGCGGGTCCTCAGCCGCGGACGGCGAGGGGCAGCAGCATCGTGATGTCGTCCCGGTCGTCGCCGGGCGCGACCCGGATCGCGCCGGGCACCCGCCCGACCTCCTTGTAGCCGCAGGAGGTGTAGAAGCGCTCGAGGCCCTGGCCGCCCCGGCAGGTCAGGCGTATCGCGTCGACGCCGTCGAGACGGCCCGCGGCCTCCTCGACGGCGGTGAGCAGGTCCCGGCCGTACCCCTTGCCCTGGTGCCGCGGGTGCACCATCACGGTGTACAGCCATACCCAGTGCCACATCAGCCGGTGGGTGTTGTGCGTGAGGAAGGCGGTCGCGGCGACGCCGCCCTCCTCGTCCCGGCCGACCAGCAGCCGGGTGCGGCCCTCCGCCATGGCGACGAAGTGCTTCACGAGTTCGGGGCGCACGTCGCCGGCGGCCACCGGCGGCACGAAGCCGACGGAGCCGCCCGCGTTCGAGACGTCCACCCAGAGGCCGACGACACCGTCCCTGAGCTCAGGGGTGACGGCCGGGTCGAGCTCGAAGAGCAGCGCCATACCGTCAGACCCGCATCGGCTGCGGCGCCTCGCGGCGTCCCGCGTCCGGTCCGTCGTACTCGCGGATGATCTCGTACCG
Source organism: Streptomyces sp. NPDC005070 (assembly GCF_053600395.1). NCBI lineage: Bacteria > Bacillati > Actinomycetota > Actinomycetes > Kitasatosporales > Streptomycetaceae > Streptomyces > Streptomyces sp. NPDC005070. Next base: position 23,428 of record NZ_JBSFZS010000053.1, read on the forward strand.
CGTGTTGCGCTCCACCGGCCGGAAGCCGGCGTCCTTGATGAGGTCCAGCAGGTCCTCGCGGGTCAGCTTGTTCGGCGTGCCGTAGTTGTCCGCGTCGTGCGTGATCTTGTACTCGACGACCGAGCCGTCCATGTCGTCGGCGCCGTGCTGGAGCGCGAGCTGGGCGGTCTGGACGCCGTGCATGACCCAGAAGACCTTGACGTGCGGGACGTTGTCGAACAGCAGCCGGGAGACCGCGAAGGTCTTCAGCGCCTCGGCGCCGGTGGCCATCTGGGTGCGCGCCTGGAGGCGGTTCCTGACCTTGCCGTCCTTCATGTCCACGAAGTCGTGCTGGTAGCGCAGCGGGATGAAGACCTGGAAGCCGCCGGTCTCGTCCTGGAGCTCACGCAGCCGCAGCACGTGGTCGACCCGGTGCCGGGGCTCCTCGATGTGCCCGTACAGCATCGTGCACGGGGTCTTGAGACCCTTCTCGTGCGCGAGGCGGTGGATGCGCGACCAGTCCTCCCAGTGGGTGCGGTGGTCGACGATGTGCTGCCGGACCTCCCAGTCGAAGATCTCCGCGCCGCCGCCGGTCAGCGACTCCAGACCGGCCTCGATCAGCTCGTCGAGGATCTCCGAGGCCGACAGCCCGGAGATGGTCTCGAAGTGGTGGATCTCGGTCGCGGTGAACGCCTTCAGCGAGACGTCCGGCAGGGCCTTCTTCAGCTCGCTGAGCGAGCGCGGGTAGTAGCGCCAGGGCAGGCTGGGGTGCAGGCCGTTGACGATGTGCAGCTCGGTGAGGTTCTCGCCCTCCATCGCCTTGGCGAGGCGGACAGCCTCCTCGATGCGCATCGTGTACGCGTCCTTCTCGCCCGGCTTGCGCTGGAACGAGCAGTACGCGCAGGACGCCGTGCACACGTTCGTCATGTTGAGGTGACGGTTGACGTTGAAGTGGACGACGTCGCCGTTCTTGCGCGTGCGCACCTCGTGCGCGAGCCCGCCGAGCCAGGCCAGGTCGTCCGACTCGTAGAGCGCGATGCCGTCCTCGCGGGTCAGCCGCTCACCGGCCCGGACCTTGTCCTCCAGCTCGCGCTTGAGCCCGACATCCATGCGATTACCTCTCCCTGTGACGAACGCTGCCAACCGTACTCCCCCGCCCTTGGGGCGAACGGCCCCCCACCAGGGCCTTCGCGCCTCGGGGTGTGCCTAGTCCTCCTCGGGCAGCTCTCCGACCCGGTTCTCCCACTTCGTGGAGAGCACGATCGTCGTACGGGTCCGGGAGACGCCCTTGGTCCCGGACAGCCGCCGGATGGTCTTCTCCAGTCCGTCGACGTCGCTGGAGCGCACCTTGAGCATGAACGAGTCGTCGCCCGCGATGAACCAGCAGTCCTCGATCTCGCTGAGGTCGCGCAGCCGGTGGGCGACGTCCTCGTGGTCGGCCGCGTCGGACAGCGAGATGCCGATCAGGGCGGTGACGCCGAGACCGAGCGAGGCCGAGTCGACCGTCGCGCGGTACCCGGTGATGACGCCGGCCGTCTCCAGCCGGTTGATGCGGTCGGTGACACTGGGTCCCGACAGACCGACGAGGCGCCCCAGCTCCGCGTAGGAGGCCCGGCCGTTCTCTCTCAGGGCCTGGATGAGCTGCCTGTCCACCGCGTCCATGCGATCGAGCCTTCCGCTGAAAAGGTCTGAGAAGTCGTGAGAGTTCGAGAGGTCGTGAGAGGTCAGGTGGCGGCGTCCCGGGAGCCGCTCCCGAGTTCGCCCTTCCACCGGCGGTACAGGCCGTGTTCGACGCCCGCCGCGTCGAGGGCCCGTCCGGCGACGAAGTCCACCAGGTCCTGGATGTGCGTGGCCCCCGCGTAGAACGCCGGCGAGGCGGGCAGCACCACGGCTCCCGCGTCGTCCAGGGAGACCAGGTGACGCAGTGTCTGCCCGTTCAGCGGGGTCTCCCGTACGGCGACGACCAGCGTGCGCCCCTCCTTGAGGGTGACACTCGCGGCCCGCTGCAGCAGATCCTTGGAGAGACCGAGCGCGACTCCGGCCACACAGGCGGTGGACGCGGGCACGATCAGCATGCCCTTGGCCGGATACGAGCCCGACGAGGGGCCCGCCGCCAGGTCACCCGCGCTCCAGTGCCGTACGCCGTCGAGATGTTCCTCGGGGACGTCGAAGGTGCCGGGCTTGCCGTCGGCGCCCCGCTCCAGCCACGCGCGCAGATCGGCCCGCCAGTGGGCGTCGCGGAACGCGAGGCCGGTCTCGTCGAGCAGCGTGAGCCGTGAGGCCCTGCTGACGACCAGGTCGACGCTCTCCCCCGCATCCAGCAGCGAACGCAGCACCGCGGCCGCGTACGGCGTACCGGACGCGCCGGAGACCCCCACGATCCAAGGCCGGCGCTGCGTCTGTCCTGGCTTCATGATGTCGAGCCTATCCGGCCACCGGCCATGGTCAGACCGTCAGCCCGCGCACCAGCAGGTCGAGCAGGGCGCACACGAACAGGGCGATCCCGATGAAGCCGTTGACCTGGAAGAACGCCCGGTTCAGCCGGCTCAGGTCGTGCGGCTTCACGATGGAGTGCTCGTAGAGGAACGCGCCCGCGACGATCACGAGGCCCAGCCAGAAGAAGGCGCCGGCGCCGGTGGCCGCTCCGTACCAGACGAAGAGCGCCGTCGTGACGGCGTGACAGACCCGCGCGCCCCGGATCGCGGCCGGGATGCCGAACCGGGCCGGCACGGACATCACACCGATCTCGCGGTCGGTCTCGACGTCCTGGCAGGCGTAGATCAGGTCGAAGCCGCCGATCCAGACACCGACCGCAAGGCCGAGGACGACCGCATCCCAGGACCAGGTGCCGGTGACGGCGATCCAGGCGCCGATCGGGCCCATCGCCTGGGCGAGACCGAGGATGGCCTGCGGGAAGTTCGTGAACCGCTTGCCGTACGGGTAGACGACCATCGGGATGACCGCGATGGGCGCCAGCGCCAGGCAGAGCGGGTTGAGCAGGGCGGCGGCGGCGAGGAACACGACCAGGGCGACCAGGGCACCCGTCCAGGCGTGCCTCACGCTCATCGCGCCGGTGACAAGTTCACGCTGGGCCGTGCGGGGGTTGCGGGCGTCGATTTCGCGGTCGATGATCCGGTTCGCCGCCATGGCGAAGGTGCGCAGGCCCACCATCGCGACGGTGACCAGGAGCAGTTTGCCCCAGTGGATGTTCATGTCGACCTCGAACATCGCGGTGAGCGCCGCGATGTACGCGAACGGCAGCGCGAACACCGAGTGCTCGATCATGACGAGGCGCAGGAACGCCTTGGTGCGGCCCGGCTGCGGAAGCGCCGCGGAAGCTGAACTCACAGCCCGTACTCCTTCCAACGGCGGTCGACCTTCGCCGCCGTCTGCGGGTCGGACAGCACCATCTCGGGCCAGCCGCCGTCCCGGGTGTAGCCCTCCTCGGGCCACTTCTTCGTTGCGTCGATGCCTGCCTTGCCGCCCCAGAACTGCTGGTAGGAGGCGTGGTCGAGGTGGTCGACCGGGCCTTCGACGACGGTGAGGTCACGTCCGTAGTCCGTGTTGCCGAGCGCGCGCCAGGCCACCTCGTGCAGATCGTGGACGTCGCAGTCGGCGTCGACGACGATGATGAGCTTCGTCAGGGACATCATGTGTGCCCCCCAGACGGCGTGCATCACCTTCTGGGCGTGCTTCGGGTACTTCTTGTCGATCGCGACGATCGCGCAGTTGTGGAAACCGCCCGCCTCCGGCAGGTGGTAGTCCACGATGTCCGGCACGATGATCTTCAGCAGGGGCAGGAAGAACCGCTCCGTCGCCCGGCCCAGCGGTCCGTCCTCCGTCGGGGGCCGGCCCACCACGATGGACTGGAGCAGCGGCCGCTTCCGCATCGTCACGCAGTCGATGGTCAGCGCCGGGAACGGCTCCTGCGGGGTGTAGAACCCGGTGTGGTCGCCGAACGGCCCCTCGGGCAGCATCTCGCCCGGCTCCAGCCAGCCCTCGATGACGACCTCGGCGTTCGCGGGCACCTGGAGCGGCACGGTCTTGCAGTCCACCATCTCGATCCGCTTGCCCTGGAGGAACCCGGCGAAGAGGTACTCGTCGATGTCGCCGGGCAGCGGGGCGGTGGAGGCGTACGTCACGGCGGGCGGGCAGCCGAAGGCGATCGCCACGGGCAGCCGCTCGCCCCTGCGGGCCGCGACCTGGTAGTGGTTCCGGCTGTCCTTGTGGATCTGCCAGTGCATGCCGATGGTGCGCTTGTCGTGCCGCTGGAGCCGGTAGAGACCGAGGTTGCGGATGCCGGACTCGGGGTCCTTGGTGTGGGTGAGCCCGAGGTTGAAGAAGGAGCCGCCGTCGTCGGGCCAGGTGAACAGCGCGGGCAGCGCGTCGAGATCGACGTCGTCACCCCGCAGCACCACTTCCTGCACCGGCGCGTCCTTGACCTTCTTCGGCGGTACGTGCGTCATCGCGCCGAGCTTCCCGAAGGCCTCGCGCACGCCGACGAAGCCCTGCGGCAGCTCGGGCCTGAGCAGTCCGCCGATCTTGTCGGAGATCTCGGCGTACGACTTCAGGCCGAGGGCCTTCAGCAGGCGGCGGTCGGTGCCGAACACGTTCATCGCGAGCGGCATCGCCGACCCGCGCACGTTCTCGAAGAGCAGCGCGGGCCCGCCCGCCTTCTGCACCCGGTCGACGATCTCCCCGACCTCCAGGTACGGATCCACCTCGGCCTTGATGCGCTTGAGGTCTCCCTCGCGCTCCAGCGCCCTGAGCAGGGAGCGAAGATCGTCGTAAGCCATGTGTCCAAGTATCGGCCACCCGCTACCCTGTGCCCGTCACCGGGGGGCCTGTGCCGCCCCGCCGTCGCTCACTGGGGGATCGTTCGGCCATGCTCAGGTATCTGCCGTTCCTGCTGGTCCTGGCGCTGTGGATCTACGCCTTCATCGACTGCCTGAACACGCCGGAGGAGGAGGTCAGGGGCCTGCCCAAGGTGGTCTGGGTCATCATCATCCTGCTGTTCGGCGAGGTGCTGGTCGGTCCCATCGCCTGGCTGGTCGCGGGCCGCAACCGCCGTGGTCCGTCGGGCGGCTCCACGCCGTCCGAGTGGCACCGCAACCACCGCACGGCGTTCGTCGCTCCCGACGACAACCCCGAGTTCCTCCAGTCCCTCAAGGCCGAGAACCGCAAGGACGAGGCGCTTTTGAAGGACTGGGAGGCCGACCTGCGCCGCCGCGAGGAGGAACTGAAGCGACGCGAGGAGCAGAGCAGGTCCGACGAGGAGTCCTGACGTGGAGCTGCGCCTGCTGGTGACCTTCGAGAAGGTCGCGACCGTGCTGAGCTTCACCCGGGCCGCGGGCGAACTGACGTACGCGCAGTCCAGTGTGACCAGCCAGATCCGCGCCCTGGAGTCCTCGCTCGGCACGGAGCTCTTCGACCGGCTGGGCAGCAGGATCCGGCTGACCGAGGCGGGTGAGCGGCTGCTGCCCTACGCCCGGCAGATCATCGAGCTGACGGAGGAGGCGCGGGCCGCGGTCGTCGGCGCCGAGGAGCCCTCCGGAACGCTCACCGTCGGCACGATGGAGTCCCTCACCTCGTACCGGCTGCTGCCGCTCATGGAGTTCTTCCATCACCGCCACCCCCGGGTGCGGCTGTCGCTGCGCACGACCATCGGCGACGAGACCCGGCAGGCCCTGCGCCAGGGCACGTACGACGTCGGCTTCCTGATGGAGGAGGACACCGAGCACGCGGGTCTGGAGGTCGCGGTGCTCGCGGAGGAACCCCTCGCGCTGGTCGCCGCCCCCGGCGATCCGCTCGCCGGCACGGCACCGGACACGGCCGACCTCCCGAACCGTCCGCTGCTGGCCACGGAACCCGGCTGCGCCTACCGGGACCTGTTCGAGCGGGAGCTCAACTCCCGCCTCCCGGAGGGCTCCTCCGTCGACTTCACCGAGTTCGGCACGATCGAGGCGACCAAACGCGCCGCGGCGGCCGGCCTCGGGATCGCGCTGCTGCCCGAGGTGACGGTCGCCGCCGAACTGGAGCGGGGCACGCTCGTACGGTTGGACTGGGAGCCGCCGTTCACGCTTCGGACGCAACTGGCCTGGCGGGCCGGGAAGCGGCTCCCGTCCCACGCGCGGCTGTTCGTGGAGCGGGCGCGGCAACTGGTGTCCGAGGAGTCCGGCCCGCAGGCGTGAGCGAGGCGTTCTCGGCGATCCGGCGGGCCATGATGCTCCTGGCGCTCTCGGTCTTCCCGGGAAGCGTCACCTTCAGGCCGGCGGTGACGATCAGCGGGACGCCGAGGGCCTGGACGAAGCCGATGTGGTGGCCGTAGACCGCCCAGTCCATGACCATCGCGACGGCCGGGTAGGTGAAGGCGAGCACCGCGATCTTCGAGGTCGGGAGCTTGGCGTACGCGGCGTACATCAGGACGTACATCAGCCCCGTGTGGACGACTCCGAGCCCGATCAGCCAGCCCCAGTCCGCGCCGGTCCCCCGCATCGCGCCGAAGTCGGCGAAGGGGAGCAACAGCGGGATGCCGACGACGACCTGGACAAGCGCGATGAGGTGCGGGCGGACGCCGGTGATGCGCTTGGTGACCAAGGTGGAGAGGCCGTAGAGGAGCGCGGCGAGGAGCGCCTGCCCGATGCCCGTGAGATACGCGCCGCCGTGCGCGAAGTCGGCCGGGGAGACACCGGCGACGAGGACCAGGCCGGCGAAGGCCAGCGCGATCCAGCCGGCCTTGGCTGCGGTGAGCCGTTCCCGGAAGAGCAGGGCGCCCAGCAGCACCACGTAGAACGGCTGGGTGTGGTAGACGACGGTGGCGACGGAGATCGAGGTGTTCTCGTACGACTGGAAGAGCAGGACCCAGTTGAAGACGATGAACACCCCGCCGAGCGCGGCGAGTGCGAGCGTGCGCGGGGTGAAGCCGTGGCTCCGGAAGTAGCCCCGGGCCAGTGCGTAGCCGCCGAGGGCGAGCGCCCCGAACAGGACGCGGAAGAAGACGACGTTGAACGGCGAGCCCCCGGACTCGACGACGAAGACGCCGAGGGTCCCGGAGAGCATCATGGCGGCGGTGAGCTGGCCGGCGCCCTTGTTCTCGACTGCGGTGGTGGAGGTCATGCCCCGAAGGTAGGAGCGGCTCACCCTGCCGGGCCACGGCCCACCGGGGCGTCCCGCCGATACCCCCATCGGCACCGCCGATGCGCGCTGGTGGACGGCGTCAGGCTCCGGCCCGGAGGCGGAGGCCCGCCAGGGTCAGGTCCAGCGCGGCGAGGAACTGTTCCTTGTCGTCGTGCCCGTCGAACTCCTCGACGATGTCGTGCACGAACGGGAACTCCTCGGCGTCGAGGGCACGCCACGTCTCGGTGTAGCGGCCGAGGAACTCGTCGCGGTCGACGACGCCGTCGAGCACTTCCTGGGGCGGTTCCTGCCCCATGTCGGCGGCGTTGCCGACCACGACGCCCACGACCGCCGACACGGCGTGGAAGCGCTGCCGCGGCGTGAGGTCGAGTCGAAGAGTCTGCTGCCCCAGCTTCTCGAAAAGCCTCAACGAGTTGCCCTGGACGTCGGTGCGGCGCATGAAGTGCGCGCCCAGCCACGGCCGGTCCACGATCGCGTCGAACAGGGCGAGGGCCATCATGCGCAGGTCGCCGATCGGATCGTCGCTGTCGGCCTGCCCCTCGATCACGGTCAGCACTCCGCCGAGCACGTGGTCGATGGCGCGGTCGAGCAGGTCGTCCTTGCCCGAGACGTACCAGTAGATGCTGCCGACGCCGGTGCCGAGCCGGGTCGCGAGGGCACGGAGGGTCAGCGCCTGTTCGCCCGCCTCGTCGAGGAGGGCCACCGCCGCCCCGAGAACGGCCTCGATGGAGTGCGAGGCCCGCTGCCGCCCTCGGGAAGGGCGATCGGCGGGTCGTGTTCGCGGGCCTGTCATGACATCCATCCAATCACAGCTTGCGTATTTATCGAACTGCGTTCTATCGTAGAACACCGTTCCATAGTCGAACGCCGTTCCATAGTCGACGGCGTCCCGAGAGGAGGCCCGCCATGACCACGACCGCCCCAGCGCCCGCCGCATCGCGCACCTATCCGTCCCTGCGCGCGGCGTGGATACCCCTGGCCGCGCTCTGCCTGGCCTTCTTCGTCGAGATGGTCGACAACACACTGCTCTCGATCGCGCTGCCCACGATCGGCCGGGACCTCGGCAGCAGCACGACCGCGCTGCAGTGGGTCACCGGCGGCTACTCGCTGACGTTCGGCGGCCTGCTCCTGACGGCGGGATCGATGGCCGACCGGCTCGGGCGCCGGCGTGTGCTGCTGGCCGGCCTGGCGGTGTTCGGCCTGCTGAGCCTGGCCGTCGTCGCGGTTACCACCGCGGGGCAGCTCATCACCCTGCGGGCCGGCCTCGGCATCGCCGCGGCGGCGATGGCCCCCATCACCAACTCGCTGGTCTTCCGGCTGTTCGACGACAAAGCGCTGCGCATGCGCGCGATGACTTTGATGATCGTCGTCGGCATGTCCGGCTTCGTCCTCGGCCCGCTGCTGGGCGGCACCGCCCTGGCCCACTTCCAGTGGCAATGGCTCCTGGTCGTCAACGCCCCGATCGCGTTGATCGCGGCCATCGGCGTCCGCTTCGGCGTCCCGGCCGACCGGCCGCAGGACCTGACCCACGACAAGCTCGATCTTCCCGGCGCCGGCTTGAGCGTCACCACGATCGGCCTCGCCTGCTACTCGCTGACCAGCGGCGTCGAGCACGGATGGCTCTCCACGAGCACACTCGCATCGGTCCTCGGTGCCGTCATCGCGGGGATCGCGTTCGTGTGGCACGAGCGCCGCAGCGCGTCGCCGATGCTGGACCTCCGCCTCTTCTCCGACGGCACCGTCCGCGGCGCAGCCATCGCCCAGATCGGCACGGCCATCGCGATGGCCGCCGTGATGTTCGGGCTGATCCTCCACTTCCAGTACGCCTACGGGTGGAGCCCCGTACGGGCCGGGCTGGCGAACCTGCCGATCATCGTGACCATGATCGTCGCGACTCCCCTGTCCGAGTGGCTCGCGGGAAGGTTCGGCCACCGCATCGCCTGCCTGGTCGGCGCGGCCTGCCTGGCCGCCTCACTGGCCGGCCTGTCCTGGGGCGTCGACCACGGCTACGGCGCGATCGCGGTCTGCATGGTCGTGATGACCGTCGGACTGCGCACCGTCATGACGATCTGCGCCATCGCGCTCGTCGACGCGATGCCGGGCAACCGCACGTCGATCGGCACGGCGCTCAACGACACCGCCCAGGAGGTCGGCACCAGCATCGGCACCGCCGTGGTCGGCACCCTCATCGCCGCGCTGGTCGCCACCCGGCTGCCCGCGGGCACCTGGAGCGACGCCCTGGTGGCGTCGTTCTTCCACGCCGAGCGGATCACCTACGCCGTGCTGGCGGTCGTCGTCGGCCTGATCGCGGCCAGCGGAGCACTCACACTCACCGACTCCCACGTCACCGAAGAGCCCGCCTGAGACGTCCGAGCCCCTGAGCCGTCCGAGCCGGGGTCGCCACGGCACGGCCGGGCCCCGGCGAGACCGCTCAGCGGTCCGGCTCCTCGCGCAGGACGAGGGCGAGGAGGCCCGGGAAGCGGGCGTCGAACTCGGCCCGGCGCAGCCGGTTGACCCGCCTGGGGCCCTCGTCGCGCTGCTCGACGAGACCGGCACCGCGCAGCACGGCGAAGTGATGACTGAGGGCCGCCTTGCCGACGGGCACGTCGAAACTGCCGCAGCTGCGGCTCCACTCCGCGGACCCGGCCAGCTCTCTGACGAGCTGGATGCGTACGGGGTCGGCGAGGGCCGCGAGGGCGGCCGGCACGGGGACCTCGCCGGGGTGGGTGTGCTCGGGCGCCGACCGGTGACTGGTCCGCTCCGCCACGCCGGCCTCCCCGCTCGTTCCCTGGTCCGCTTGCCGAGTGTTCGATGAAAACCATACACTCCCGAGTGTTCGCTTTTCATTGAACAGTCGAGCGTCCACCAGGGGTGTGCCATGCGTGCGGTCGAATTCCAGGAGTACGGCGGTCCCGAGGTCCTGCGGGTCACCGAGGCGAAGGTCCCCGATCCGGGTCCGGGGCAGGTGAGCATCGACGTGGTCTACGCGGGCGTGAACTTCGCGGACCTCAAGGCGAGGTCGGAGGGCTACCGCGTCCCCGACCTCCCCTTCGTGCCCGGGCTCGAGGTCTCGGGCCGCGTCCGGGCGGTCGGCCCGGACGTCACAGGACTGCGGGCCGGCCAGGAGGTCGCGGCGCTGACGGAGGGCGGGGCGTACGCGGAGGTGACGGTGGCCGACGCCGTGACGGTCTTCCCGCTGCCGGACGGCATCGGCCTGCGCACCGGCGCCACACTCCCCACCGTCCTGCCCACGGCGTACGCGCTGCTGCACACGGTGGGCCGGCTCCAGCCCGGCGAGACCGTGCTCGTGCAGGGCGCGGCGGGCGGGGTGGGCACGGTGCTCGGCCAGCTCGCGAAGGCGGCCGGGGCCGGCGCGGTGTACGGCGTGGTGTCCAGCGCGCCGAAGGCCGAGTACGCCCTCGGCAACGGCTACGACGAGGCGTTCGTGGGGTCCTTCCGGAATGAGGTGCGCGCGGCGACCGCCGGCCGCGGGGTGGACCTGGCCCTCGACCCGGTGGGCGGCGAGACCCTCCGCGGCGGCCTCGCCTCCCTCGCCCCCTTCGGCCGGCTGGTCTCCTTCGGCAACGCGAGCTCGGCGGAGCCCTGGACGGTGGGCCAGCCCGAGCTCTACCCGACCGGCCTGTCGGTCTCCGGGTTCTCGATCCTCGGCCTGGCCGGAACGGCCCCGGCCGCCCTCCGCGCCATCGCCTCACGCGCGTTCGAGACGGTGGCCGACGGCACGGTGACCCTGCCGGTGACGGCGGAGTTCACCCTGGAGTCGGCCGCGGAGGCACACACACTGATGGGTTCACGGACGAGCACGGGCAAACTCCTCCTGCGTGTGGCCGCTTCCGGGCTGTAGATCGGCACGTCCCCGCATCGCCCTCGTGTTCCGGCGACGGGAGAGGGGGAGCCGGGGGACAGTGGGGTCATGGAGCGCATCGATCAGGCACAGGCCCGCGTGTGGCTCGCGACGGCTCTGGAGGAGGCACGCGCCGGGCTCGCCGAGGGCGGTATCCCCATCGGGGCCGCGCTGTACGGCGCGGACGGCACCCTGCTCGGCCGCGGCCACAACCGCCGCGTCCAGGACGGCGACCCCTCGGCGCACGGCGAGACGGCCGCCTTCCGCGACGCGGGACGGCAGCGGACGTATCGCGGTACGACCATGGTGACCACGCTGTCCCCGTGCTGGTACTGCAGCGGGCTCGTCCGGCAGTTCGGGATCTCCCGGGTGGTCGTCGGCGAGGCGGCCACCTTCCACGGCGGCCACGACTGGCTCGCCGGGCACGGCGTGCAGATCGTGCTGCTCGACGATCCCGAGTGCACCGCGCTGATGCGCGACTTCATCAAGAAGAACCCGGCCCTGTGGAACGAGGACATCGGTGAATGACCCGACGACAGCGCCCGGCCCCGAGGGCCCCGCACACCCGGCGCCCTCCGGCTCCCCCGACGCCACCGGCTCCGCACATCCGGCTGCTTCCGGCCCGCCCGACACCACCGCCGACGCCGCGCGCCCCGCGCCTTCCAGCGTCACCGGCCTGCCCGATGCCGACGCCGCGCGCCCCGCGGCCTCCGGCGTCCCCGACGCCACCGCGCGTCCGGCGATCTCCGGCGTCCCCACCGTCGACCTGGGGCCCTGGCTCTCCGGGGACCGTGACGCCCGTGCCGCGCTCGCCCGCACCGTCGACGACGCCCTGCGCACGGCCGGCTTCCTGCTGGTGACCGGGCACGAGGTGGACCCGGAGCTGCGCCGCCGTGTGCGGGAAGCGGCCCGCGCCTTCTTCCTGCTGCCCACCGCGGCCAAGCAGCCGTACGCGGCCCGGGTCGGCGGGCGCGGCTGGCTCGGGCCCGGCGCCGAGGCCAACGGCTACGCGGAGGGCACCGAGACCCCGCCGGACCTCAAGGAGTCGCTGACGTTCGCGACGCACGAGCCGTTCGAGGACCCCGAGACCAACGCACAGTGGTACGCGCCGAACGTCTGGCCCGCCGAGGCCCCGGAGCTGCGGGCGCTCTGCGAGGAGTACCTGGCGGAGATGGCACGGCTGGAGAACCTGCTCCTCGAACTGCTCGGCCGGGCGCTCGGCCTCGAACCGGACTTCTTCTCCCGCCACATGGACCATCCGACGTACGGCTTCAACATCAACTGGTATCCGGGCACGGAGGTCGTCGGCGAGGCGCGGCCCGGCCAGTTCCGCATCGGGCCGCACACCGACTTCGGCACCGTCACCATCCTCGACCGGCAGGCGGGCAAGGGCGGGCTCCAGGTGTTCACGGACACGGACGGCTGGCGGGACGCGCCGTTCGACCCGGCGGCGCTGACGATCAACATCGGTGATCTCATGGCCCGTTGGACCGGCGACCGGTGGCGTTCGGGACGGCACCGGGTGCTGCCGCCGCCGGCCGACGCACCCGCCGAGGAGCTGATCTCGCTCGTGTACTTCGGCGAGTGCACACCGGGAACACGGGTCGAGTCGGTGCCCGCCCCCGTCGGCCGCGTCGTGTACGAACCGGTGGATTCCCACATCTACCTGCGCCGGAAGCTCGATTCGATCACTGTCGGTTGAACGGTTGAACGTTTTCGTAACTGAACGGACACCGGACGCCCTATCCCGAACCAACCCCCCCTTCTTAAACTGTTGTTGATACACCTCACAGCAGTACATAGGGAATGGACCGGACCGCGGACCAGGGGGAGATGCGGTGCACACAGAGCTGCACGGCCGGGGGGCGCTCTTCGACACCGATCCGCCCGGACTCGCGTCACGACTGGTCGGCCTGCGTCCGTACCAGCTCCGCGCCACACCGTACGAACACCCCGAGGAGCCGCCCTTCGTGGTCTTCGCGGGCGGCCGGGGACTGGGCAAGACCGCGGTACTCCTCGCCCTGCGCGAGGCCTACCGCGGACACACGCCCATCGCCCTGATCGACGGCGAGGAACGGCAGTTCGGCGCGCCGCCTCCGGACCGCCCGGCCGAGTCCTGGTCCCCGGTGGGGCAGGCGCTCACCACGGCCGCCGAACAGCTCGCCGAACCGGTCAAGGGTGCCGGACGGATCGGCTTCCCGCGGCTGTCGTCCGGGCTGCTGGCCGTGGCGGCGGGCGGCTGGAGCGACCGCGACGTGCCGCGCATCCGGCAGGAGGCGGAGCGCATCCTGCTGCTGAGCGAGACCGAGTCCTGGCTGTCGGGATTCGCCGGGCGCTGGGTGAGCAAGGTGATCTCCAAGCTCGTCGCCTCGACCAGCGGCACCGGTCCGGTGGTGGAACCCATCATCGAGGCCACCCTGGAGGCCTTCGCGGAAGGCGTCTCCCCGGCCCACCGCCGGCTGCGCAGAGCCGCCGGCTGGTACCGCGACTACCCGAACGCGGGCGGCAGCCCCAAGCTCGCGCTGATCCTGCTCTCCCGCCACTTCCGGGCGGGCGGCGACTCCCGCAGACACGCCGAACGCCATCTCGTACGGGCCCTGCTGGCCGACCTGGACGACGCCTACTCGGGCGTCGTCCAGCGCTCCCACCGGCGGGGACGCCCGGTCCTGCTGATCGACAACGTCCAGGAGCCCGCGGGCCTCGGACTCCTGGAGCCGGTCCTGCGCGACCGCGCCGACGGCATCAAGGACCAGGCCGTGTTCTTCGCCGCGCTACGGGGCTACGCGCATCCGGCGCTGCGCAACGCGGGCCGCCTCGCGCTGCCCGAGACGGCCCGCGGCACCGACTGGCGGCCCGGCGCCTCCCCGTCCTCGCGGGCCCTGCTCGTCCCGCTGCCGCCGCTGACCCCCGACGACACCCTGCACATCATGGACACCGCCTCGGGCGGCCTCGGCGCCGGACCCACCGCCCCGGCCGTCGTGCCGCCCCAACTCCCGCACGCCACGCACAGGCTGACCGGCGGCAGCCCGCTCGGCATCACCCTGCTGGCCGCCTCGGTCCGGCAGAACCTGCCCGAAGGGGCCGACTCGCTCGGCACGTTGCTCACCGCCGACATCACCCCGCACGAGGACCAGGCGGGCCGCCCCGCCTATCAGGAACTCCTCGGCCGGCTCGTCCCCGGCGGCCGCCTCGACGAGCTGACCGTGCTGGCCGCGGCCCACGACCGCGACTCGGCGTGCTCGCTCGCCCAGTCGCGGCTGCCGGAGGACTTCGGCGCGTCCGGCGTCCTGGACCTGGAGGAACGGCTCGCGTCGGAGGGCTGGGCGACGGCGGCCGGACAGTTCGTCGGCGATCCCTTCCTGCGCGCGCTCCTCCTGCTCAGGCTGCACCACGACGACACCGGCCACGAACGGTGGCGGGCGGTGCACCGCGCCCTCGTCGACCACTACCAGGACCTGGCCGACACCTCCCCGGCCGACAGTGACCGCTACCGACTGCACCACGAACTCGCCCTCGGTAAAGCCGACTTCGCGGTCGCGCAACTGCGCGACACCTTCCGCGGCGCCGACACCCGCGACTGGCTGACCTCGCTGCTGTTCATCGCCTCCGCGCCCTATTACCACGCCCACGATCCGGACGGCCGCGACTTCGAGGGCCCCGACCACCGCGCCTCCGTCGCCCTCGGCCGCACGGACGCCACGCACCGGCCACCGGACGGCGTGGACGCCGTACTGCACCTGCGCGTACGGCGGTTGCTGCACGCGGTGTGGCAGCTCACCGACCCCCTGGTGCTGCCGGACCCGAGGGTGGCCGAGCGGCTGCGCTTCGAACTGGAACAGCTCTCGAACCTGCGGCCCGCGGGCAACGCCCTGCTGTGGCGGGCCTCCCGGGACTGGCCCTCGGACGCCCTGGCCGGCCGGCCGCTGCGCGTCCCGGACGACGAGGACGGAGGACGGTGATGGCGCGCTTATGGGTCTGGCTGCGCGAGGACATCTGGGAGATTCGTTTCCGCAGGTATGTCGCGCTGACGCTCGCCGCCGCCCTCGTGGGCCTCGGCGTGTGGGGTGGCATGACGGCGGCGAAGGTGGACCGCTCGTGCGCGCCGGGAGTCGTCCAGCCGAAGGACGGCGACGAGTGCGTGGGCGTCTCCTCGACCGCGTACGCCTTCGGGCGGGCACGTTTCGCCGAGACCGTACGGGCCATCAACCGCGAGAACCACCGCCTGAAGCCCGGCAGTTACGTCACCGTCGCCCTGCTCGAACCCTTCACCGCGACCGACGCCGACAACCTCGCCGACACCCTCCACGAACTCCAGGGCGCCTATCTCGCGCAGTACCAGGCCAACCACGACACGACCGGGCTGAAGCCGAAGATCCGGCTCGTGCTCGCCAACCCCGGTGCCACCGGAGCCTCCTGGCGTCACACCGTCGACCAGCTCGACCGGATGACCGAGGCCCCGGACCGGCTGCGCGCGGTGACCGGAGTCGGAGTGAGCACCGACAACAACAAGAAGGCGGTCGCGGAGCTCACCGGGCGGGGCATCCCGGTGATAGGGAGTTCGATCACCGCCGACAGCCTCGCCAACGGACAGGCCGGCAAGGACCCCTTCCCGGGGCTCGCCCGCGTCTCCCCCACCAACACCGACGAGGCTCGCGCCCTCGCCTCCTTCGCCAAGGTGTCGGCGGCCAACGCCTTCCTGGTCTACGACCGGACCGGCGACCCGTACACACGCACGCTCCAGACGTCGTTCGAGAAGATGCTCAAGGGCGGGCGCTACGAGGCCCAGCCCTTCACCCCGCCCGCCGACCGCAGCAAGGAGGGCAGCACCGCCAACGTCTTCGCGCAGATCGCCAACATCCTGTGCAACACGCCGAAGACCACGAACACCGTCCTGTTCGCCGGCCGGCACACCCAGTTGCGGCAGTTCATCAACGCGCTGGGCGCCCGGGGCTGCTCCGACCGCCGCTTCACCGTGCTCACCGGCGACGAGGGCTCGTACCTCGCGGGCGACAAGGACCTCGACCCGGCCGCGCTGAAGGACCCGCTGCTGACCGTGCGCTACACGGCCCTCGCCCATCCCGACGCCTGGGTGAAGGACGGCGCGCGGACCGGCGGCAGCGCGGCCGACGCGAAGGTGCTCCGGCGGCTGCTGGCCGACGCCGCGCGCGAGCCGGTCGGGCCCATCGGCCCGGTGTCCCTCGACGACGGGCAGTTGATCATCGCGTACGACGCCATGCGGCTCGCCGTGCGCGGTATCCGCGGGGCCTCGCCGACCGGGCGGATCCCCGCGCTCGCCGACGTCGGCCTCCAGTGGCCCCAGGTGAAGGGCGCGCAGCTCCGGGTGAACGGGGCGAGCGGGTGGATCTGTCTGGACGCCCACGGGAACCCGTACGACAAGGCCGTGCCGATCGTGGAACTGACCCACGACAGCCGCGCCCGTTTCGTGAGGATCGCCTGGCCGGACGGGAAGCCGCCGGCGGCGCAGTGCCTGCCGCCGTCCTAGGCTCCGGCCGCGCGCCCAGGGAAAAGGCCGGCCTCCGTGACAGGGTCACGGAGGCCGGCCTTCGCGTGCGGGGCGGGTCAGACGCCCGCGTAGGAGTGCTTGCCGCCGACGAAGATGTTGACGCCGTAGTAGTTGAACAGCCAGCAGCCGAAGGCGATCAGGGCGATGTAGGCGGCCTTGCGGCCCTTCCAGCCCGCCGTGGCGCGCGCGTGCAGGTGACAGGCGTAGGCGACCCAGGTGATGAACGCCCAGGTCTCCTTCGGGTCCCAGCCCCAGTAGCGGCCCCAGGCGTCGCCCGCCCAGATCGCGCCCGCGATGATCGTGAAGGTCCACAGCGGGAAGACGGCCGCGTTCACGCGGTAGGAGAACTTGTCGAGCGAGGCCGAGGCGGGCAGCCGCTCCATGACGGAGGTGGCGAACCGGCCGGGCGTTCCGCCGTTCACGAGCTTGTTCTCGTACGAGTCCTTGAAGAGGTACAGCACCGTGCCGACGGCGCCCACGTAGAAGACGGCGCCGCACAGGATCGCGGTCGAGACGTGGATGTACAGCCAGTACGAGTGCAGCGCGGGGACGAGCTGGTCGCTCGCGGTGTACAGGACGGTGACCGCGAGACCGAGGTCGAGCAGGACCGTGGTGATCAGCGGGAGGCCGAGCCAGCGGACGTTCTTCTTCAGCGCGAGCAGGACGAGGAAGACCCCGACGGCGACGGTGGAGAAGGTGATGTTGAACTCGTACATGTTGCCCCAGGGGGCCCGCCGCACCGACAGGGCGCGGGCGAGCACACCGGCCGCCTCGACGCCCCACGCGAGCACGCTGAGGGACACGGCGATCCGGCCGTAGAGGTCGCCCTGTTCGTCCCCGCCGTGGGCGCCGGGCCCGTCGGGCACGTCCCGCGCGCCGGCGGCGGACCGGGTGACGACCTTCGGCCGCTCCAGCACCGCGGTGGTACCGGCCTTCCGCACGGTGACCTCGGGGGCCGACGCGGCCGCCTCCGCGCCGTTCGCGGTGAGCGCGCTGGCGGTGCGGGCGACCTTGCTGCGGCTGCCGAAGAGCCATTCGGCGATGAAGGCGAAGAAGGCCAGGGTGTAGACGGCCATCGCGGAGTAGATCAGCGTGTTGCTGATGTTGGCGAGGTGTTCGTTGGTCGCGGTGGCCAGTTCGGTCACGGCGCCCAGGTCGTGTGCGGTGGCGAGCGTCACTGCTTCTCGGCCCCTTCAGCGGCGGGTACGGGGGGTTCGGCGTCGGCGTCGGTGGGTGCCGCGTCTTCGT
The DNA here is from genome assembly GCF_053600395.1 of Streptomyces sp. NPDC005070. Taxonomy (NCBI): domain Bacteria; kingdom Bacillati; phylum Actinomycetota; class Actinomycetes; order Kitasatosporales; family Streptomycetaceae; genus Streptomyces; species Streptomyces sp. NPDC005070. The sequence goes on from NZ_JBSFZS010000053.1 coordinate 41,178, forward strand.
CGGGCTTGGTGGGTGCCTGTTCGTGCACGAGCGCGGCCAGGTCGCCGAGCTCCTCGGGCAGTTTCGCGGACTCGCTGCGGCCGAGCCCGGCCATCTCGACGACGGTGACACCGTCGTCGCCGGTGGTCGCCCGCACCCAGACCCGGCGGCGCTGGATGAACAGCGACCCGGCGAGTCCGAAGATCGCGGTGAACGCTCCGGCCAGCGCCCAGTCACTGCCGGGCTGCTGGGTGACCTGGAAGTTCGCCCACTCCTTGATGTCCTTGTCGAAGGTGATCGAACCGGCGCCGTCCGGCAGCGCCATCGTCTCGCCGGGCCGCAGCCGCGCCTTGAGGATCGCGCCCTTGGCGTCCTTGAACTGCTTCATGTGGTCGGTGTCGAGCTGGTACACGTTCTGTGGGAGACCCGCGTCGACCCCGAGGCTGCCGTGGAAGCCGCTCAGCGCGAGGACGGGGTAGTCGAGCGCGGGGAACTGGGAGAACATGTCGCCCTTGCCGGCCCCGGCGAAGGTCGGCACGAAGAACGCGGAGAAGCCGAGCTGTTCGGTCTTGCCCTGCGCGTTCTTGTAGCCGTCCATGACCTTGACGGCGCCCTGCGAGGTGACGTTGGAGTCCAGCGGCAGCAGCGGCACGGCGTCGTGGAAGACGACGTTGCCCTTGCCGTCGCGGACGGTCACGGTGGGCGCGTAGCCGTGGGCGGTCAGATAGACCTTCGTGTCGCCGATCACGAGCGGTTCGTTGACCTTGACGAGCGTCTTGCGCTCCTTGCCGTAGGCACCCTCGCTGTAGGTGAGGGCCGCCTGGTACGTGCGGGGCGTGCCCTTGTTGGGGCCGGTCCGCTCGTAGGTGCCGGTGAAGTTCTTCAGGTCGAAGCTGAACGGTGTCAGGTCGTCGGTGCTGAAGAGGTTGCCGGACTTGAAGTCGTCGTAGGACAGCAGCGTGTTGGAGAAGCCGTCGCCCTCGACGATCAGCTTGTCGCCCTCGGACTTGAAGAGCTGGCCCCAGGCGAAGGCGACGAGCATCACGATGAGCGCGATGTGGAAGAGCAGGTTGCCGGTCTCGCGGAGGTAGCCCTTCTCCGCGGCGACGGCGTCCTTGTCGACGTGCGCCCGGAACCGCTTCTGCTTGAGCACCTTGAGCGCGATCTCGCGGACCTGCTCGGGCTCCGCCGCGGTGCGCCAGGTCGTGTACGCGGGCAGCCGGGTCAGCCGCTTGGGGGCGCCCGGCGGACGGCCGCGGAGCTGACCGACGAACTGCCAGGTGCGGGGCACGATGCAGCCGATGAGCGAGACGAACAGCAGGATGTAGATCGAGGAGAACCACACCGAGCTGTACACGTGGAACAAGCCGAGCCGGTCGTAGAGCGGACCGAGCACACTGTGCGCGTCCTTGAACGCCTGCACCTTCGCGGCATCGGTGCCGGACTGCGGGATCAGCGATCCGGGGATGGCGCCCAGCGACAGCAGGAAGAGCAGGATCAGCGCGACCCGCATCGACGTGAGCTGGCGCCAGATCCAGCGGACCCAGCCGGTGACCTCACGGCCGGTCCAGGCGATCCATCCCAGCGCGCCGGGGGTGCGCGCGCCGCCGAAGGAGCCGGGCATCGCCGTCTCCACGGGCGCGGTGGAGAGCTGCGCCCCGGCCTCGCCGATCTCGCGGGCGTCCAGCGTCTCCCGGGAGGCCGGCGTATCCTCGCCGGCCGGTTCCCCGGCGCCGGCCGGGCCGGTCGTCTTGCCGGTGTCAGTGCTGCTCATGCGTCAGATCCCTACCGTGAAGCCGTCGGACCAGGTCTGCATCTGCTGCACGATGCCGTCCCAGGCACCGGTCAGCAGGAGAAGGCCGGTCACGATCATCATTCCGCCGCCGATCCGCATCACCCAGGTGTAGTGACGCTTCACCCAGCCGAACGCGCCGAGCGCCTTGCGGAAGGCGACCGCGGCGAGCACGAAGGGCACCCCCAGACCGAGGCAGTAGGCGACCGTCAGTATGGCCCCCCGCCCGGCGCTCGCCTGGTCCATGGAGAGCACGGTGACGGAGGTGAGTGTCGGGCCCAGGCACGGCGTCCAGCCGATGCCGAAGAGCGCGCCCAGGATCGGGGCGCCCGCGAGCCCGGTCACCGGCCGCCGGTGGAAGCGGAACTCGCGCTGGGTGAGCCAGGGCATCAGCCCCATGAAGAACACACCCATCAGGATCATCAGCGCGCCGAGGACCTTGCTGAGCGTGCCGTTGTACTCGTGCAGCGTCGAGCCGAAGTAGCCGAACAGCGCGCCGCCGGAGACGAACACGGCGGTGAAGCCGAGCACGAACAGACTGGCGCCCGCGACCATCCGTCCCCGTCTGGCCTCCGCCAGATCCGTGCCGCTGACTCCGGTGACGTACGACAGATAGCCGGGGACGAGCGGCAGGACGCACGGCGAGAAGAAGGAGACGAGGCCGCCGAGCACGGCGATGGGCAGCGCGAGCAGCAGGGCGCCGCTGTAGACCGTGGTGTTCATGTCGGTCGAGGCGGCGAGGTCCGTGGACGTCTGGAGAAGGGACACGTCGGTCACTTCTCCGCGAGGACGGGGTCGAGCATCTCGTGCAGTTTGACCTCGCTGAGCGCCTGCAGCGTGCGGGCCGCGATCTTCCCGTCCCGGTCGATGATGATCGTGGAGGGAATCGTCTGCGGGTTGAGCGTGCCCCTCTTGAAGCGGAGCATCAGCTTGCCCTTCGGGTCGTACAGGCTGGGGTACGGGACGCCCTGCGCCTTTTCGAAGGCCTTGGCCGGGGAGGTACTGGGGTCACGGGTGTTGATGCCGACGAACTGCACGCCCTGCGCGGCGGTCTCCTTGGCGACCTTGACCAGGTTCGGTGTCTCGGCGCGGCACGGAGGACACCAGGAGCCCCACACGTTGAGGACGACGATCTTGCCCTTGTAGTCCGCGACGTCGAGCTGCTCGCCGTCTATGGTCTTGCCCGAGAGGTCGGGGGCGGCGTCCCTCGACCCCTTGGCGACGGTGGAGATGCCGTCCTTGCCGCGGACGAAGTTGCTGTTGTCCGAGCCGCCGGAGGTGCCGCCGGAGCCGCACGCGGACAGCACGAGCGCGGCGACGGCGGCCCCCGCGGCGTAAAGGGCGGCGCGGGGGCGGTTCGGGCGCTGGTCTGCGCGGCAGGCGGCACTCATGTGAAAAGTTTCGCATGCCCGTTTCGGGGATCTTCCGCACCCCCCTTGCGGGCGGATACCCGCATTTCAGGCGGCATGCCCCCGAAGGTAGCGGTGCCAGCCGCCGGAGGGCTCCTCGGCCACGTCCATCGCCTGGAGTTTCGCCAGCACCTCGGGCCGCTGGACGTCGAGCCAGTCCACGAACTGCCGGAAGGAGACCAAGCGCACGTCGCCGCCCTTCTGCTTCTGCTGGGCGATGTGCGTGAAGACGTGCTCGACGGCGTCCATGTAGATGCCGCCGTTCCACTCCTCGAAGTGGTTGCCGATGAAGAAGGGCGCGCGGTTCGTCTCGTACGCCCGCTTGAATCCCGCCACGTACGACGCGGACGCCTGGGTGCGCCAGCCCGGGTAGTTGTACGAGGGCGCCCGGGTGGTGGCGACCGACTGGTTGGCGAGGATGTTGTAGTCCATCGAGAGGACCTCGAAGCGGTGCCCGGGGAAGGGCATCGCCTGCAGGGGCAGGTCCCACAGCCCTTCCTTCTTCTGCGGCCAGCGCTGGACGCCGCCGGGCGAGGAGGCGTCGTAGCGCCAGCCGAGCTCCTTGACGGCGGGCAGCAGGCTGTTCTGGCCGAGCAGGCACGGGGTGCGGGCGCCGATGAGCTCCTTCTCGTAGTCGAAGGGCAGCGGGGGCAGGTCGGTCCAGCCCGTGTTGGTGCGCCACTCGGTGACGAAGGACTTGGCCTGCTCGATCTCGCTGGTCCACTGGCGGGCCGTCCAGTTGCCGACCGAGCCGGAGCCGCCGCAGAAGTGGCCGTTGAAGTGGGTGCCGATCTCGTGGCCGTCGAGCCAGGCCTGACGGACCAGCTTCAGGGTGGAGCGGACGTGTTCGTCGCTCAGGTAGCCGATGTCCGAGGCGCCGCGGGGGTTGTTGGGCGGGTCGTACAGGCGCTTCTTCGACTCGGGCAGCAGATACAGCCCGGAGAGGAAGAACGTCATGTGCGCCTCGTTCTCACGGGCGAGCTGGAGGAAGCGGTCGAAGAGGCCGGTGCCGACCTCTCCGGCCCCGTCCCAGGAGAAGACCACGAACTGCGGCGGGGTCTCACCGGGCTCCAGCGGCACAGGGGCCTGCGGCTGGCGCGGCTGCTTGCCGGTGTAGGCGGTGGAGCCGTCACCGATGAGACGCGCGGCCGGCTTCTTCGGGGCACCGGGCCGGCCGGTGCCCGCCGTGGCGGAGGTGTCGGGATGCCTCGTCGCGTCCTTGCCCGAGGTGGTGCCGCACGCGGCGAGTCCGAGCGCGGTCGCCGCACCCGCACCGAGGCCGATCATTCCCCTTCGGCTGACGTCCCGCATACGGACCTCTTTTCATCGCACCCTCTCAGCTGGCTCTCAGCTGGCATCCCATGAGAGGGCACGATGAAGTCCGAGGTTCCGATAAACGCGCGGTGATTTATATGATTTTACGAAGATGCGCCCATTCGGCCCGGGTTTCGGAGGGGCCCGTCAGGCCCGAACGCCGGCCCCGGGCATCTGGCATCAGGCCCCGAACGCCTTGCTCTTGCCCGGCACCGGCTTGGCGCCCGCCAGGAGATGAGCCGGAACCAGATCGCGCGCGGGCTCGGTGTAGCCCACGGAAACGATCTTGTCGCCGCGGTAGGTGAACGTCGTCAGCGAAGCCAGGGTGCACTGCCGCTTGCGCGGGTCGTGCCACAGCCGCCGCTTCTCCGCGTAGCTGCGGACGATCCAGATCGGAAGCTGATGGCTCACCAGCACCGCCTCGTGGCCGCGCGCGGCGTCCTTGGCGGCGTCCAGCGCGCCCATCATGCGGACGACCTGGTCCACGTACGGCTCGCCCCAGGACGGCTTGAAGGGGTTGACGAGGTGCTTCCAGTTCTCCGGCCGCCGCAGCGCGCCGTCCCCGACACCGAAGGTCTTGCCCTGGAAGACGTTGTCGGCCTCGATGAGCCGCCCGTCGGTCGCCAGGTCGAGCCCGTGGGCCTTCGCGATCGGCGTCGCCGTCTCCTGCGCCCGCTCCAGCGGCGAGGCCACGACATGCGTGACATCGCGCGCGCTGAGGTGCTCGGCCACCCGGTCGGCCATCTGCCGGCCCAGCTCGGACAGGTGGTACCCGGGCAGCCGCCCGTAGAGCACCCCTTCCGGGTTGGCGACCTCGCCGTGCCGCATCAGATGGACGACGGTGATGTCGCCGGCGCCGTTCTTGCCGGTGGTCTCGCTCATGCCGTGGCCTCCGCCGCTGCCCGTGCCGCCGCCGGAAGGGCGTCGGCGATCCTCTGAACCGCCTGGTCGTCATGGGCCGTCGACACGAACCACGACTCGAAGGAGGACGGCGGCAGGTAGACGCCCTGCGCCAGCATCGAGTGGAAGAACGCGGTGTAGCGGAAGGACTCCTGCGCCTTCGCGTCCTCGTAGTCGCGCACCTGGCGTCCCGTGAAGAAGACGGAGAACATGTTGGAGGCGCTCTGCAGACGGTGGGTCACACCCTCCTTGGTGAGCGCCTCGGTCACCAGCGTCCTGATCCGCTCCGACACCGCGTCGATCGTGTCGTACGCGGCCTCGTCGAGCAGCCGGAGCTGCGCGAGCCCGGCGGCGGTGGCGACGGGATTGCCCGAGAGCGTGCCCGCCTGGTACACCGGCCCGGCCGGCGCGAGGTGCGCCATCACGTCCGCGCGGCCACCGAACGCGGCGGCCGGGAAGCCACCGCCCATCACCTTGCCGAAGGTCATCAGGTCGGGACGCACGCCGTCGATCCCGAACCAGCCGGCCCGGCTCGTGCGGAAGCCGGTCATGACCTCGTCGGAGACGAACAGGGCGCCGTTCTTCGCGCAGGCGTCCCTGAGGCCCTGGTTGAAGCCGGGCGCGGGCGGCACCACACCCATGTTGCCGGGCGAGGCCTCGGTGATCACACAGGCGATCTCGCCGGGGTGCGCGTGGAACGCGGCCTGCACGGCTTCGAGATCGTTGTACGGCAGGACGATGGTGTCGGCGGCCTGGGCGCCGGTGACGCCGGGCGTGTCGGGCAGCGCGAAGGTCGCGACCCCGCTGCCCGCCGCGGCCAGCAGCGAGTCGACATGGCCGTGGTAGCAGCCGGCGAACTTGATCACCTTCGTGCGCCGGGTGAACCCGCGGGCGAGCCGGATGGCCGACATGGTCGCCTCGGTGCCGCTGGAGACGAGCCGGACCTGCTCGACGGGCTCGACGCGGGAGACGATCTCCTCGGCGAGGGCCACCTCTCCCTCACCGGGCGTACCGAAGGACGTACCGCGCGCGACGGCCTCCTGAGCGGCGGCGACGACCTCGGGGCGGGAGTGCCCGAGGATCATCGGACCCCAGGAACAGACGAGGTCGACGTACTCACGGCCGTCGGCGTCGGTCAGATACGGACCGGTACCGGACACCATGAACCGGGGCGTACCGCCCACGGCGCGGAAGGCGCGCACCGGAGAATTCACGCCACCTGGTGTGACGGCCGCCGCGCGGTCGAACAGCGACTGCGAGGCTGGGGCTTCGTAGGGATAAGGCAGTTCGGTCATGACCTGCGACGTCTCCGACTCCGGGGGGCTAGTGACCTCCTCAGGGTAGGCCAGGGGGCCCGGTGGACCGTGAGGGGAAGAGCGGGGCGCCGTGAACGGACGGCCCCGGCCCGACGTACGGCTCCACAGAGGAAAGATCCCGGCCATCGCCGGGCCGGTGTGACGGAGCCCTGGACGACAACCGGGTCCCTTCCCCCGGCCATCTGCGAAACTGGGACCACGAACGGACAGCTCACATGAACGACGGTGTTCAGGGGCCGCGAAGATCCCGCGGACAGGTATTTCGGCGTACGTTTCGGCGTGCGACCGTGGGGGAGGTCACTGTCACGATGATCGGGTTGCGTGGCGGGGGTCGCGCGACTTAGAAAAGCAGTCGGGTGGAGATATGCATCGCGGTGGCGGACTGGGCGAGGGGACCGATGACCTCAACCCTCGGCGTGCCCGGCGGGGGAAACACCGACGTGAGGCGGAGGAAGCGGCGGCCGGCAGAGCCGGCCAGATACAGGGCTCGCAGGGTGACCCCGACGAGCGGATCGATCGCGCGGTCGAGCGACTGCGGGCGGAGAGCGGGAATGGTGGCCGAGTGGGGGTGACGTACAAATATTTCGGCGCGCCGGACGGCGCGACGGCCGCCAGGGTCCCGATCTCGATGCGTCCCGAGGAACTCGGCGGCGACGAACTCGGCATGAACGGCATGTTCACCAAGATCAAGCCGGAGACGATGGCCGCGATGGTCCTCACCGGCATAGAAGGCGTCCCCCTGAACAAGGTGCCGCCGCTGGAGCTCGTCGTCCTGCACCCCGACTACGCCGTGGTCAAACTCCCCATGACCGTCGTCGACCCGCTGCGCGGCATAGGCGAGGAGGCCGTGGGCGCGGCCGCCTTCATCTGGTCCACCGTCCCGGACCGCGGCGGCCCGCGCGACGCGTTCAACGTCTACCAGCTCCTGCACGAGTGGCAGGACTTCTCCCACCGCCTGCACGAGGCGGGGCATCAGCCGTACTGCCTGGTGTGGCCCTGATCCCGGGGTCCTGAGGCAGCGGGCGGGGTTTCCGGACCCCGCCTTTCTCATGCCCGGGGACGATCGCCTCTCCCGCCGGGGACAGTCGCCTCTCCTCCCCGGGGACGATCGCCTCTCCCGCCGGGGACGGTCGCCTCTCCTGACCGGGACGGCCGCCGCTCCTGGACGACCGCCGACGATCACCGGCCCGAGGCGCGGACCACCGGAGAACGCCGGCTACAGGCCTCCCGCAACCCGCAGGACCGCCCCCGTCGTGTACGAGGCGTCGTCCGACAGGAGCCAGGCCACCGCGCCGGAGATCTCCTCCGGCCGGCCGGCCCGGCCCATGGGGATGACGGCGGCCACCCGGGCCGGACGCTGCGGGTCCTCGTGGAAGTCGGTCCAGACCGTCCCCGGGGCGACACCGTTCACTCGGATGCCGTCGGCCGCCACCTCCTTGGACAGGCCCAGGGTCAGGGCGTCGACGGCCGCCTTCGCCGCCGCGTAGTGGACGTACTGCCCCGGACTTCCAAGGGTCGCCGCGGCCGACGAGATGTTGACGATCGCACCCCCGCCGGACGCGGTCATCTCCCGTACGGCACGGCGCGCGCAGAGCAGATAGCCGAGGACGTTGACCGCGAGGGCGTCCCGCATCCCGTCGGGGTCGGCGCCGGACAGCGGTCCGTTGGGCCCGCTGACGCCCGCGTTGTTCACCAGCCCGGTGACCGGACCGAGTTCGGCGGTCGCCGCGTCGAAGAGCCCGTCGACCGCCGCGGGGTCGGAGGTGTCGACGGCCACGGCGAGACAGCGCCGGCCCGCGTCCGTGACGGCCTCCGCCACCTTCCGCGCGGCCGCACGGTCGGACCGGTAGCCGATGACGACGTCATGGCCCTCCAGGGCCAGCCGCCGGCAGACCGCGGCGCCGATCCCGCGGCTGCCGCCGGTCACCACCGTGATCCTCCGCCCGTTGCTCATGATCATCTCTCCTCACGACATGGACCCTCAGTGTGACGGCGGAGGGTGCCGCTCCCGCTTCTCCCGCGCCCTCCCCGGAGCGGCGCCAGGACATGACTCGCCCATGGGTCTCCCACGGCCGCGTCAAGACAAGAGCCGTCAGGACAAAGGGATCTGACGGTGAGGGCCTCGCACGGCCCATCCGGGCGCAGCAGACGTGTCGCCGCCGATCGGGTCATATGAGAAGTGCCGCTCGGGGCGCCGCCACCCCGGGAGGGCGGGATGAATCGGCAGGTCAGACGGGGTGGGCCGCCGTCGGGCACGCATCGGGGTGACCGCCGGACGGGGGTCTCCGCCATGGGCCGGGCGAGCTCCCCGGGTGGTGCGCCGCGCGCTTCGGATTGACGGTGGATCACGTCGCACCGGGTTTTCGCCTGCTGACAAGAGGTCAGCTACCTGGTTCTGACGGAAGGACTCCGACAAATGCGATCTGCCCGCATGCTCCTGGCCGCCGCGACGGCCACCGCCGCCCTCGCGATCGGCGCCCCCGGCGCGTACGCCGCCGCGACCGGCGACTGGGACCACAGCGACTCCTCTTCCTCCTCCTCTTCCTCTTCCTCCTCTTCTTCCGGCAAGGAGCACGAAGACTCCGGTTCTTCCAGCAAGGAGCACGAAGACTCCGGTTCTTCCAGCAAGGAGCACGAGGACTCCGGCTACGGCAAGGAGCACGAGGACTCCGGCTACGGCGCCGAGCACGGCAAGGACAGCGAAAGCGACCACAGCAAGCCCACCTGGCACCACGAGAAGCCGGAAGGCGGCGTGCACACCGGCGGCGGTGCGCTGACGTCCCTCAAGGCGGACGACTCCTGGAAGGGTGACAAGAAGTACGACCCGGAGACCTACAAGGACAAGGACAAGGACTCCTCGAGCTCCGACAGCAGCGGTTCCTGGGACTCCGGGAGCAGCAAGGGCTCGTGGGACTCGAGCAGCAAGGGCTCGTGGGACTCGAGCAGCAAGGAGTCCGAGGAGAAGCCGCACGGCGGCGTCCACACCGGTGGTGGCGGTCTCGCCACGACGTCCGGCGTCACGGCCGGCGGACTGGGCGTCCTGGGCCTCGCGGCCGCGGGCGTGTACATGCTGCGCCGTAAGAACGCCCAGGGTGGTGTGGCCTGACCATGCCTGACGACATAGCGGTCCGGGCCGCCACCCCCTCACCCGTGGTGGCCCGGCCGGTCCCTCCGCCGGCTTGCGCGGCGCCTTCCGCTCCTGCCGCTCCTTCCGCTCCTTCCGCTCCAGCCGCGCTTCCCGCCTCTGCCTTTGCCTCTGTTGCCGGCCAGGCCGGTCCAGCCGGTCTTGATTCCGTTGCCGGTCCGACCAGTCAGGCCGGTCTTGATTCCGTTACCGGTCTCGCCGGTCTTGCTTCCGGTGACTGCCTGAACGGTCTTGCTGATCTTGCTTCCGTTGCCCGTCCCGCTGTTCCCGACACTTCCGCCCAGTCCGCTTCGCTGCCCCGACCCGATGAGGTGGTACCCGATGGCAGCCCGGTTGTCCTCTCCCGCCGAGACCCCGCACATGTCACCCCGACGCACCTTCCGGCGTCGTGCGACGTGGGTCGTGTGGTGCGCCGGCGTCGCGGTCCTGCTGACCACGAACGTGCTCCACCGCCAGGACGAATCGTCCGGCCCCTCCCCCGCCACCCCCGCCGCGGCGGCCCCCGCGCACTCGCACGCGCCCGTGTCCTCGGCCTCCCCCTCGAACGACCGCCCGGCCGCGAAGCATCTCCCGCGGGCCGAGCCGATCCGGCTGCACATCCCGAAGATCTCGGTGGACGCGCCCTTCACCGAACTCGCCCTCGACGACTCGGGCAAGCTCCAGCCTCCGCCCCCGAACGACACCAACATGGTGGGCTGGTACGCCAAGGGCGTCTCCCCCGGTGAGACGGGGACGGCGATCATCGCCGGGCACGTCGACACGAAGACCTCCGCCGCCGTGTTCGCCGGTCTCGGAGACCTGGAGAAGGGCGACAGGTTCAGCGTCGAGCGCTCCGACGGACGGACGGCGTCCTTCGTGGTCGACAGCGCGGAGACCTACGCGAAGGACGCCTTCCCCGACGACAAGGTGTACGCCGACACCCCCGACGCCGAGGTCCGCCTCATCACCTGCGCCGGCACCTACGACCGCACCGTCAAGGACTACACCGACAACCTGGTGGTCTTCGCCCATCTCGTCTGACCCGGCGGGCGGTGCGGCCGGCGCGTCACGGTTCCTGGATGCGCTCGACACCGTCGGTGACCCGCACGAGGCTGTGCGCCTTGCCGTAGTCGGGCAGCGCTTTCCCGTTGGACTTCACGTCCGCGCTGTCGCCGGTCCCGGGCGACTTCTCGGGGATCGCCGACTCCTCGGGGGCCTCCTGACCGGGCGACGAACACCGTCCCCTTGGCGCTCCCGTGATGCACGACCGGCCCGTCTTAACGCAAGCTTGACGCCTGAGGCCCCTGGACGCTCGGGCCCAGGGATCACTCTCTGCATACGCTGATGGGCGCCGTCTCCTCGATGGCCGGAACCGTTCGACGAGACGTACGTACAGGAGAGTCATCGATGGCCAGCACCGAGCCCGCCCCGCCGAGCCGCTTGCGGGCGTGGATGCTGGAAGGCCTGTCCGACATGGGCAAGGGCAAGGGCCGCCAACTCCCGACTCAGGCCGCCGAGCCGGCGCCCGTGCACAAGGGGCAGCGCTGGTGGCGCGTCATGTGCCTGACCGGCGTCGACTACTTCTCCACCCTCGGCTACCAGCCCGGCATCGCCGCCCTCGCGGCCGGACTGCTGTCCCCCGTGGCGACCATCGTGCTCGTCATCGTCACCCTGGCGGGCGCCCTGCCCGTCTACCGCCGGGTCGCGGAGGAGAGCCCGCACGGCGAAGGCTCCATCGCGATGCTGGAACGCCTGCTCTCCTTCTGGAAGGGCAAGCTGTTCGTCCTCACCCTGCTCGGCTTCGCCGCCACCGACTTCCTCATCACCATCACGCTCTCGGCGGCCGACGCCTCCACCCACCTGGTGGAAAACCCCCACCTGAACAGCGCCCTGCACGACAAGCAGCTGGTGATCACCCTGTTCCTGGTGGCCCTGCTGGGCGCGGTCTTCCTCAAGGGCTTCCTGGAGGCGATCGGCGTCGCCGTCGTCCTGGTGGGCATCTACCTCGCGCTCAACGTCGTGGTCGCCGTGGCCGGTGTCTGGGAGGTCATCACCCACGAGCACCTCGTCACCGACTGGACCACCGCGCTGACCGCCGAGCACGGCAACGTCTTCGCCATGATCGGCGTGTCCCTGCTGGTCTTCCCGAAACTCGCGCTCGGCTTGTCCGGCTTCGAGACCGGAGTCGCGGTCATGCCGCACGTCGAGGGCGACCCGGCCGACACCGAGGAGAAGCCCACCGGACGGATCCGCGGCGCCAAGAAGCTCCTGACCACCGCCGCCGTGATCATGAGCGTCTTCCTGATCGTCACCAGCTTCATCACCACCGTGCTGATCCCGGAGAAGGAGTTCGAGCCGGGCGGCCAGGCCAACGGCCGTGCCCTCGCCTACCTGGCCCACGAGTACCTCGGCAACGCCTTCGGCACGGTCTACGACGTCTCCACGATCTGCATCCTGTGGTTCGCCGGCGCCTCCGCCATGGCCGGGCTGCTCAACCTCATGCCGCGCTATCTCCCGCGCTACGGCATGGCCCCGCACTGGGCCCGCGCCGTCCGCCCCATGGTGATCGTCTTCACCCTGGTCGCGTTCCTGGTCACGTGGATCTTCGACGCCGACGTCGACGCCCAGGGCGGCGCGTACGCGACCGGTGTCCTCGTCCTGATCAGCTCCGCCGCCATCGCCGTCACCATCGCCGCCCGCAAGGCCCGCCAGAAGCACTGGACCATCGCGTTCGCGGTCATCTCGGTCGTCTTCCTCTACACGACCGTCGTCAACATCATCGAGCGCCCCGACGGTGTGAAGATCGGTGCCTGCTTCATCGCCGGCATCATGCTCGTCTCCTTCCTCTCCCGGCTCGCCCGCGCCTTCGAGCTGCGGGTGACCAGCATGACCCTGGACGACATGGCCGAACGGTTCGTACGGGACATCGCGAGCCGGCGCATCCGGTTCATCGCCAACGAGCCCGACAACCGCGACATGACCGAGTACCGCGAGAAGATCGAACAGATGCGCGCCGACCACGATCTCCCGCTCCAGGAGGACTTCGTCTTCCTGGAGGTCACCGTGGGCGACCCCTCGGAGTTCGAGTCCGTCATGAACGTACGCGGCGAGGTCCTGCACGGCCGCTACCGCGTCCTCACCCTGGAATCCGCCTCGATCCCCAACGCCCTCGCCGCCCTGCTCCTCTACGTGCGCGACTCCACCGGCGGCATCCCGCACATCTACTTCGAGTGGACCGAGGGCAGCCCCTTCGCCAACTTCCTGCGCTTCTTCCTCTTCGGCCAGGGCGAGGTCGCCCCCGTCACCCGGGAAGTCCTGCGCGAGGCCGAACCCGACCGCGCACGCCGGCCACGGGTGCACGTCGGCTGACACCTCCGGTGTGGCCGGTGAGATCCGGTGGTGCCCGGTGGGCCCCGTGAGACCGGGCGGTGCCCGGCCGGATCCGGACGTGCCCCGGACCTTTCCGGGCACGTCCGACACACCGGAAAGGAGTGAGAGGCCGGTAAGAAGGTCCGTCGCGGAGCCGCTCACCAGGTCGCACGCGGCCGGCGGCTTGGCAGACTGGTCGAGTGCCCCAGAACGTACTGCTCGCCGAGGACGACCGCGCCATCCGCCATGCCCTGGAAAGGGCACTGACACTGGAGGGCTACACGGTGACAGCCGTGGCCGACGGCGTGGAAGCGCTGGCCCAGGCCCACCGCACCCCGCCGGACGTCCTCGTCCTCGACGTCATGATGCCCGGCATCGACGGCCTCCAGGTGTGCCGCGTGCTGCGCGCCGAGGGCGACCGCACCCCGATCCTGATGCTCACCGCGCTCGTCGAGACCGCCGACCGCATCGCCGGCCTCGACGCCGGCGCCGACGACTACGTCGTCAAGCCGTTCGACGTCGAGGAGGTCTTCGCCCGGCTCCGCGCGCTCCTGCGCCGCACCGGGAACGCCGCCTTCGACGAGGACACGCCGGCGCCCCCGCCCCGGGAACCCCGGACGGCCGGAGCGCAGATCTCCGCGGCCGGGCTGCGCATGGACATCCAGGCCCGCCGGGCCTGGCGCGGCCGGCGCGAGCTGGAACTGACCCGCACCGAGTTCGAGCTCCTCGAACTGCTCGTCCGCAACGCGGGCATCGTCCTCGACCACTCCACCATCTACGACCGGATCTGGGGCTACGACTTCGGCCCCGGATCCAAGAACCTCGCCGTGTACGTGGGCTACCTGCGGCGCAAGCTCGACGAGCCGGGCGGTCCGGCGCTGATCCACACCGTGCGGGGCGTGGGGTACGTCCTGAGGGAGGACTGAGTGCGACGACGGCTGCGGCAGGTGTCCTCACTGCGGGCCACCTTCACCGTGTCCTTCGCGGCCGTCGCCGCCGCCGTCACGGTCCTCGTCGGGTTCCTGAGCTACGACGCCGCCGCGCGGCTCGTGCGGGTCGACCAGCAGACCGTCTTCGCCGAGGTCGTGCAGGACCTGCGCGACCAGGTCCGCGAACACCCCCTGCACACCGGCGACTTCGCCTCCTCGGACCCGGACCACGACGGGCCCCTCGACGACATCATCCGGCCCAGCCGCACCGACGTTCAGGTGCTCGGGCCGGACGGCGTGATCGCCGACCACGGTGTCCCTCCGCTGCCCGTGGACGGCCGCGACCGGGCCGTCGCCGACGACGCCACGGCGGGCGGGCTCGTGGAGCACAAGGACGTCTACGTCGCCGGTGACCGCTATCGCATCGCGACCGTCTCGCTCGGCGGCGGACGCGGTGCCGTGCAGGTCGCCCAGCAGTTCAGCGACACCGAGGATCTGCTCCGGGAACTCCAGCAGCGGACCGTCCTGCTCGTCGGGGCCGTCGTGATCGCCGCGGGACTGTTCGGCTGGTGGCTGGCCCGGCGCATCACCCGGCGTCTCGTGCGGCTGGCGGGGGCCGCCGAGGACGTGGCGCGCACCGGTCGTCTCGGCATCCAGGTGCCGATCACCGGATACGACGAAGTCGCCCGGCTCGGGCGGTCCTTCGACCGGATGCTCGGCCGCCTTGCCCAGTCCGAGGAGGACCAGCGGCGCTTGGTGCAGGACGCGGGGCACGAACTCCGTACGCCGCTGACCTCCCTGCGTACGAACATCTCGATGCTCCGCCGGATCGACGAACTGCCGCCCGACGCCCGTGAGGAACTCGTCGCCGATCTGGCGCTGGAGTCCCGGGAGCTGACCGACCTGGTCAACGAACTGGTCGCCCTCGCGGCGGGCCAGTCGGACACCGAGCCGGTGCGGCGGCTCGACCTAGCCGAACTCGCCGAGGACGTCGCGGTCGTCGCGCGCCGCCGCACCGGGCGGGACATCAGCGTCCGGGCCACCGGCGACACGACGGTCGACGGCCGCCCGAGCGCCCTGCAGCGCGCCATCTCCAACCTGGTCGAGAACGCGACCAAGTTCGACCGGGCCGGAACGGCACCGATCGAGGTCGAGGTGACGGGCCCGTCCCCCGCAGGCCCCCCGAGCCCGGCCGGCTCCACGGGCCCCGCAGCCTCGGCAGGCTTCGGCAGCCGTCACCGACCGGTGCGCGTCGAGGTGCTCGACCGGGGTCCCGGCATCGGTGACGACGACCTCGTGCGTGTCTTCGACCGCTTCTACCGAACCGCCGACGCCCGCAGCCTGCCCGGCTCGGGCCTCGGCCTGTCGATCGTCCGCGAGGTCTCCACAGCCCACGGAGGCATCCCGTTCGCCCACCCCCGAAAGGGCGGCGGCACGGTGATCGGCTTCACGGTGGAAGGTGCACCGGCACTCGACTGACACGCACGGTTCGGTCCGGTGGGTGGGTCGGGGCCGTGCCGGTGCATCAGCCCGTCGCCGTCCGCACGTTCCTCTTCCAGCAGATGGGCACCTTCAACGTCGCCAGGATGGCCGACCTGCGCAATCTCGACACCGACGGCCCCTCGCTGC
>NZ_JBSFZS010000054.1:0-54432 GCF_053600395.1 Streptomyces sp. NPDC005070
CATCAGACAACTTGATCGACTTATCTGATCAACATTTGAGCCTTGCGTCGAATCGTCCGGGATGCGCGGCGGACCGGTGAGGACCTCCTCGACGGCCCCCGGTGGCCCTGCGGAGGCCGCTTCTGTCAAGGCCACGTACCATGGGGTAAGGCCGTGGCGTGTTCAGCCCGGCAGTGGCCCCGCGGATGCGGAGGCCGTCCACTCACTCCGGGAGAAGCGCCTCACTATGGCCACGCGCCACGACATCCGCAACGTCGCCATCGTCGCCCACGTCGACCACGGCAAGACCACTCTGGTCGACGCCATGCTCAAGCAGGCCGGTGCCTTCGCCGCGCACGCCGCAGAGTCGCTGGACGACCGCATGATGGACTCGAACGACCTGGAACGTGAGAAGGGCATCACGATCCTGGCGAAGAACACGGCGGTCAAGTACCACCCGAAGGATGGCGGCGACGCCATCACGATCAACATCATCGACACCCCCGGCCACGCCGACTTCGGTGGTGAGGTCGAGCGCGGTCTGTCGATGGTGGACGCGGTGGTCCTGCTGGTCGACGCCTCCGAGGGTCCGCTGCCGCAGACCCGCTTCGTGCTGCGCAAGGCGCTGCAGGCCCGCCTGCCCGTGATCCTGTGCATCAACAAGACGGACCGCCCGGACTCGCGCATCGACGAGGTCGTGAACGAGGCGTACGACCTCTTCCTCGACCTGGACGCCGACGAGGACCAGATCGAGTTCCCGATCGTCTACGCGTGTGCGCGTGACGGTGTGGCCTCGCTGACCAAGCCGCAGGACGGCACCGTCCCGGCCGACAGCGACAGCCTGGAGCCGTTCTTCTCCACGATCCTGGACTCCGTCCCGGCCCCGTCCTACGACGAGTCCGCGCCGCTCCAGGCCCACGTGACCAACCTGGACGCCGACAACTTCCTCGGCCGTATCGCGCTGCTCCGCGTCGAGCAGGGCGAGCTGCGCAAGGGCCAGACCGTCACGTGGATCAAGCGCGACGGCGCGATGTCCAACGTGCGCATCACCGAGCTGCTGATGACCGAGGCGCTCACCCGCAAGCCCGCCGAGGTGGCCGGCCCCGGTGACATCTGCGCCGTCGCCGGTATCCCGGACATCATGATCGGTGAGACCCTCGCCGACACCGAGAACCCGATCGCGCTGCCGCTGATCACGGTCGACGAGCCCGCGATCTCCATGACCATCGGCACGAACACCTCGCCGATGGTGGGCCGTGGTGGCACGGGCAAGGGCGCGGACGCCAAGTCCGTGGTCAAGGACCGCAAGGTCACCGCCCGCCAGGTCAAGGACCGCCTCGACCGCGAGCTGGTCGGCAACGTCTCGCTCCGCGTGCTCGACACCGAGCGCCCGGACGCCTGGGAGGTCCAGGGCCGCGGTGAGCTCGCGCTCGCCATCCTGGTCGAGCAGATGCGCCGCGAGGGCTTCGAGCTGACCATCGGCAAGCCGCAGGTCGTCACGCAGCTCGTCGACGGCAAGGTGCACGAGCCGGTCGAGCGCATGACGATCGACGTACCCGAGGAGCACATGGGCGCGGTCACGCAGCTCATGGGTGTCCGCAAGGGCCGCATGGACAACATGTCGAACCACGGCTCCGGCTGGGTCCGCCTTGAGTTCGTCGTTCCCTCGCGTGGTCTCATCGGCTTCCGGACCGAGTTCCTGACCGGCACGCGCGGCACGGGCATCGCCCACTCCATCCACGAGGGCCACGAGCCGTGGTTCGGCACGCTGACGACCCGTAACAACGGCTCGCTCGTCGCCGACCGCTCGGGCGCCGTCACCGCGTTCGCGATGACGAACCTCCAGGAGCGCGGTGTGCTGTTCACCGACCCCGGCACCGAGGTGTACGAGGGCATGATCGTCGGCGAGAACTCCCGCGCCGACGACATGGACGTGAACATCACCAAGGAGAAGAAGCTCACGAACATGCGGTCGTCCTCGGCCGACACGTTCGAGGCGATCGTCCCGCCGCGCAAGCTCTCCCTTGAGCAGTCCCTTGAGTTCTGCCGCGACGACGAGTGCGTCGAGGTGACCCCGGAGGCCGTTCGCATCCGCAAGGTCGTCCTCGACCAGAAGGAGCGCGGCCGCACCGCGAGCCGCGCCAAGCACGGCTGATCCACCGCGCCAAGCACGGCTGATCCGCCGGCACCGACCGGCTGATCCAAAGGCGACCTGAGCCCGGGTGCCCCCGCATGGGGGCACCCGGGCTTTTTTTGCCACCCATTTCCGTCCTCGCGTGTCCGAAATGCGGTGCGGCCGGACCGATACGCATGTAACACGTCCGTTTCGGGGGCTTCTCCCGCAGATCATTTTGTCCAAGTTTTGGAAGATGTACGCGGCAGCTGTGATGGAACCGAGACCTAAAGGCTGTGGTCGGTTATCTGGCTCATGTCACATAGTTAGCCGCGTAACGCTCGGGTCAATGGGTCATGCGCTGTGGGGACAGCGTCGACTCACGAGCACAGTGGGGTACTTGATCCTTCGTCAGGGGTGTCGGAGGTCAACCAGTACCCCTCCTGTCCGTGCACCGGTTGAGTCATGAGGAGGTACCCATGTGCGGTGTCATCAACGCCCTGTGGGTCACATCGTCCCCCGCGGTCCGCGACGACGGCGCGGAGTACCGAACCCTGATCCGCGCCACCGCGTACTGACGCGGGGGCCGGCGCCTGCGCCCGGCCCGACGGACCGTGACGTGGTTTCAACTACGCGCGTCCCGCTGGGACTTCCGGGCGACTTCGGGCGATCGACGTCTCTTCTGAACCGAACGGTGGCCGGGCACGCCAGGTGACGGCCGCCGACTCGGCACGGCCCGATCCGCTCCGGCGGACCGGCGCGGCCGGGTACGGCACACCCACACTTGCGGAATGGGCGAATTGTGACGAGTCCTATCGAGACTGAGGACGGCGCGGAACCGGTCGTCGTGCACGGCGGGCAGGCGGCGACCACGAAACCCGAGGGTGACCAGCTCGTCGGCCGGTCTCCCGGCCAGTTGATGTGGACCCGTTTCAAACGGGACCGCTCGGGGGTCATCTCCGCCTACGTCGTGGGGTTCTTCTTCCTGGTCGGGCTGCTCGCCCCGCTGATCTCCAAGCTGTACGGCAAGAATCCGTACACGGTGTACGCGGACGAACGTCCCGAGCTGTTCGACAGCGCCGGCGTGCCGCTCCAGCCCAACGGCGGTATCAGCAGCGAGTTCTGGTTCGGCCTGGAGCCGGGCAACGGCTATGACGTCTTCACCAAACTGATCTTCGGCATCCGGACCTCGCTGATGATCTCCGTGGCGGTGACGGTCACCGTCGTGATCACCGGCATCCTGCTGGGAGTGACCGCGGGCTACGTCGGCGGGAGGGCCGACTACGCCATCAGCCGCGTCATCGACTTCCTGCTGGCCTTCCCCTCGCAGCTCTTCTTCATCGCGAGCATGCCGGTCGTGGTCTCGCTCTTCGTGAGTCCGCGCGACGAGACCCCGACCTATGTGCGGGTGGTCGCGCTGATCGTCGTCCAGTGGTTCCTCGGCTGGATGAGTCTCGGCCGCATCCTACGGGGAACCTCGCTCTCCCTGCGCGAACGGGAGTTCATCGAAGCGGCCAAGGTGAGCGGGGCGTCCCCCTGGCGGATCATCCGCAAGGAGGTCCTGCCCAACGTGGTGACACCGCTCCTCGTGCAGACCACCTACCTGCTCCCGAACTTCGTGACGATCGAGGCGGGTCTGTCGTTCCTCGGCGTCGGAATCGTCGAACCGACGCCCGACTGGGGACAGATGTTCTCCAAGGCCTCGACGGAACTGGTCCTCCAGAACGACATCAC
Source organism: Streptomyces sp. NPDC005070 (assembly GCF_053600395.1). Classification (NCBI taxonomy): domain Bacteria; kingdom Bacillati; phylum Actinomycetota; class Actinomycetes; order Kitasatosporales; family Streptomycetaceae; genus Streptomyces; species Streptomyces sp. NPDC005070. The sequence goes on from NZ_JBSFZS010000054.1 coordinate 3,827, forward strand.
CTACATGTTCTTCCCGGGCGTCTCGATGATCATCTTCGTCGTCGCGTTCAACCTGCTCGGGGATTCGGTCAGGGACGCCTTCGATCCCAAGACGGCTCGCTGACCACAGAGTTGTGGGCGCCTTCGCCCCGATCTCGAACGGCACCTCCACAGCACCTCAATGTCAGATCACTGGTTCGAAGACCGCAGACCGCAACTCGGCGGCACCACAGGTGCACTTGTTCGCACCGGTGACAACAGATGGGTAGGAATCTGAGTGATGAGTAGGGGCGGACGCCACGCATACGCCGCAATCTCAGTGCTCGCGGCGGGAGCTCTCGTGCTCACCGGTTGCAGCAAGGGCGGCAGCGACAACGGGAACAAGGACAACAAGGACAAGGAGAACGCGCAGCGGCAGCAGGCGTCGATCAAGTTCGGCAACGCCGCCGACTCCACCGGCCCCGCGGCCGAGGTACCCGGCGCCAAGAGCGGCGGCACGATGGAGGTCCTCCAGCGTGACAGCTACGCGCACCTGGACCCGGGCCAGATCTACGTCTCCGACGAGGGCTCCCTCGCCACGCTGCTCCACCGTGGTCTGACCGGTTACAAGGCCACGAGCGACGACGGCTCCAAGCACGAGATCGTCGGCGACCTCGCCACCGACTCCGGCACCACGACGGACGGCGGCAAGACCTGGAAGTACACGCTCAAGGACGGCATCAAGTTCGCGAACGGCGAGGCGATCACGTCCAAGGACGTCCGCCAGACCTTCGAGCGCATGTTCGCCCCGTTCATCAACCAGGGCCCGCCCTACATCCAGCAGTGGCTCGCCGACACTCCGGGCGCGGACTACCGCAAGCTGCTGAAGGACGGCCCCTACAAGGGCAAGCACCTGCCGGACACCATCCTGGAGACGCCGGACGACAAAACCGTCGTCTTCAAGTTCAAGACCTCGCACCCCGACCTGCCGTACGCCCTCGCCATGGCGGGCTACGCGGTCGTCTCCGCGAAGGGTGACACGAAGACGAAGTACGACCGGGCGCCCGTCACGACCGGCCCGTACAAGATCGAGTCGTTCAAGTCCGGCAAGTCTATGGTCCTCGTGAAGAACACCAACTGGGACCCGAAGACCGACCCGATCCGTCACCAGTACGTGGACAAGTTCAACATCACGTTCAACCAGCAGTACGAGACGTCCACCAAGACGCTGCTGGCGGACACCGGCGCCGACCAGACCGGCATCAGCTTCAACAACCAGGTCGACGCGGGCAACCTCTCCAAGGTCCTCGCCGACCCGAAGATGAAGTCCCGTACGGTCTCGGGCTTCCAGCCCTACGTCGGCCAGATGAACATCAACCTGAGCCACCCGGCCCTCAAGGACAAGACGATCCGCGAGGCCATCGCCTACGCCCTGCCGGTCACGCCGTTCGTGCGTGCCTACGGCGGCACCGACGCGATGGAGGTCGCCGGCGGTCTGATCAGCCCGACCGTCAGCGGCTACGACGCCTCCTTCGACCCGTGGGGCAAGAAGAAGAAGCCGGCCGGTGACCCGGTCAAGGCCAAGGCCCTGCTGAAGAAGGCCGGCAAGGTGGGCATGAAGCTGACCTTCGGCTACATCAACACCCCCGAGGGCCAGCAGTACTCCACCGCCATGGCCGAGGGCCTGAAGAAGGCCGGGTTCGACGTCCAGCGCCAGGAGATCCCGGCCGAGACCTACTACGACCAGGTCAGCAAGCTGGACAACAACTACGACATCTTCCACACCGCGTGGGGTGCCGACTGGCCGTCCGCCTCGACCGTGATCCCGCCGCTGTACGACGGCCGCGGAATCGCCGACGGCGCGCAGAACTACTCGCAGGTCAACGACCCCAAGGTGAACGCGGACATCGACCGCATCAACAAGATCACCGACCCGGTCAAGGGCGCGGCCGAGTGGGAGAAGGTCGACCAGTACCTGGTCAAGGACGTCGTCAACGTCGTCCCGACCGGCTACTACAAGCAGACCCAGATCGCCGGCTCCAAGGTCGGCGGCCTGGTCTACGACGACGTGATCGGTGGCGTCGACCCGCGTCGCCTGTTCGTCAAGTAACCGTCGCTTCGACGGGGCCCGGCGCGATCGCCCTCGGCGAGGGTGACGCGCCGGGCCCCGCCGGGCCCGCTGACGTCTGAGAGCTGCCCCTGCCATGCTGCGCTTCCTCATTCGCCGGACACTCGGCGCCGCCGTCATTCTCTTCCTGCTGAGTATCGTCGCGTTCCTGCTGTTCTTCGGGATGCCGAGGGACCCGGGCCTGCTGATGTGCGGCAAGACATGCACGCCTGCCAACCTCGCGAACATCCATCACGTGCTCGGCCTCGACAAGTCGATCCCGGAGCAGTACTGGATCTTCCTGCACAACCTCGTGCTGGGCAGCAACGGCTTCGACCAGGGTCCGTGCCCCGCGCCCTGTTTCGGGTACTCGTACCACACCAATGAAGAGGTCTGGGGCACGCTGATGGACCGCCTGCCCACCACGGTGTCGCTGACGCTGGGTGCCGCGGTCTGCTTCCTCTTCGTGGGTCTGGGCACCGGCATGCTCGCCGCGTGGAAGCGCGGCACGCTCGTGGACAAGACGGTGACCGCCGGCGCGATGGTGCTCAGCTCGATGCAGATCTACTTCCTCGGCCCGCTGGCGCTGGCCGCCCTCGTCTACCAGAGCCACCTCTTCGACAAGCCCGCCTACAACGACTTCACCGCGGACCCGGTGAGCTGGTTCAGCGGACTGATCATCCCCTGGGTGATCCTCTCCACGATCTTCGCCTCGCAGTACACCCGTATGGCGCGCTCGTCGATGATCGAGCAGCTCCAGGAGGAACACGTCCGCACCGCCCGGGCCAAGGGCATGTCGCGCAAGTACGTCTTCTTCCGCTACGCCTGGCGCGGATCCCTGATCCCCATCGTCACCATCTTCGGCATCGACCTCGGCTCGCTGCTGGGCGGCGCGATCATCACCGAGTACACCTTCGGACTCCCCGGCCTCGGCAAACTCGCCGTGGAATCGGTCTTCTTCAGCGACCTTCCGCTGCTGCTGGGCGTGATGCTCTTCTCCGCCGCCATGATCCTGCTGTTCAACATCGTCGTGGATGCCTGCTACGCCTTCATCGACCCGCGCGTGCGGCTGTCCTAGGAGCAATCCGTGACCACTCTGACCAAGGAATCGGGCGCCGGCACCCCGGCGGGCTCGGGTGCCTTCCTCTCGGTGCGCGACCTGTACGTCCGGTTCAAGACCGAGGACGGCGTCGTCAAGGCCGTCGACGGTCTCTCCTTCGACCTCGAACGGGGCAAGACGCTCGGCATCGTGGGGGAGTCGGGCTCCGGCAAGTCGGTGACCAACCTGACGGTCCTCGGCCTGCACAACCCGATGTTCACGACCGTCGAGGGCGAGATCGTGCTCGACGGCCAGGAGCTGATCACCGCCCGCGAGTCGGAGTTGGAGAAGGTGCGCGGCAACAAGGCCGCGATGATCTTCCAGGACCCGCTCACGGCGCTCTCCCCGTACTACACGGTGGGCCGGCAGATCGCCGAGCCGTTCTGGAAGCACACCGGAGCCTCGAAGAAGGCCGCCTGGGACCGCGCGGTGGAGATGCTCGGCAAGGTCGGCATCCCCAACCCCAAGGAACGGGCGAAGGACTATCCGCACCAGTTCTCCGGCGGTATGCGCCAGCGCGCGATGATCGCCATGGCGCTGATCTGCGACCCCGACCTGCTGATCGCGGACGAGCCGACCACCGCGCTCGACGTCACCGTGCAGGCCCAGATCCTCGACCTCCTGAAGAACCTCCAGCAGGAGTTCGGCTCGGCCATCATCTTCATCACGCACGACCTGGGCGTCATCGCGGACATGGCCGACGACATCATGGTGATGTACGCGGGCGGGGCGGTGGAACGCGGCACGGTGAACGAGGTGCTGCGCTCGCCCCAGCACCCCTACACCTGGGGCCTGCTGAACTCCATGCCCCGGCTGGACTCGGACCTCGATACGCCGCTCGCCCCCATCCCCGGCGCGCCGCCCTCCCTGCTGAGGCCGCCGTCGGGCTGCCGGTTCCACCCCCGCTGCACGTTCCGGGGCGAGGTCGGGGGTTCGCGGTGCGTGGACGAACTCCCGCTGCTGCCGGCGGGCCGGGGAGGCGCGTGCCACCTCACGGCCGAGCAGAAGCAGACCATTTTCGTCGAGCAGATCAAGCCCCGGCTGCGGTAGGGAGAACAGCGAGATGAAGGAAGACGTCGCGAAGGAAGACGTCGAGAAGGACGTCACGGCGGGCGCGGCCACGCTGCCCGCCCCGCGCGCCGCCGCCGGTGACAGCTCCGGCGAGCCGCTGCTCGTGGTCGAGAACCTGGTCAAACACTTCCCGGTCAAGGGCGGCTTCCCGATCAGGCGCACCATCGGCGCGGTGCAGGCGGTGGACGGCATCGACCTGACGGTGCACGTGGGCGAGAGCTTCGGCCTGGTGGGGGAGTCGGGCTGCGGCAAGTCCACGACCGGACGCCTGATCACCCGCCTGCTGGAGCCGACGGGCGGCACCATCTCGTACCGCGGCCAGGACATCACGCACGCCGGCCGCAAGCAGCTCGCGCCGGTCCGCTCCGAGATCCAGATGATCTTCCAGGACCCCTACTCGTCGCTGAACCCGCGGCAGACCGTCGGCAAGATCATCTCCGCGCCGATGGAGATCAACGGGATCAACCCGGCGGGCGGTCGCGAGAAGCGGGTTCGTGAGCTGCTGGAGATCGTGGGTCTGAACCCCGAGCACTACAACCGCTTCCCGCACGAGTTCTCCGGCGGCCAGCGCCAGCGCATCGGTGTGGCCCGCGCGCTGGCGTCCGAGCCCAAGCTGATCGTCGCCGACGAGCCGGTCTCCGCACTGGACGTCTCCATCCAGGCGCAGGTCGTCAACCTCCTCCAGGAGGTGCAGCGGGAACTGGGCATCGCGTTCCTGTTCATCGCCCACGACCTCGCGGTGGTACGGCACTTCTCGCAGCGCGTCGCCGTCATGTACCTCGGCAAGGTGATCGAGGTCGGCGACCGGAAGTCCATCTACACCCGGCCGCGGCACCCCTACACCCACGCCCTGCTCTCCGCGGTCCCCGAGGTCGAACTGGAGGAGTCCGACAAGCCCCCGCGGGAGCGCATCCGCCTCGCGGGCGATGTGCCGTCGCCCATCTCCCCGCCCTCCGGCTGCCGCTTCCGCACCCGCTGCTGGAAGGCGCAGGACAAGTGCGCGACCGAGGAACCGCCGCTCGTCCGGATCGCGGGCAACCGTGAGGGCCATCTGACGGCGTGCCACTTCCCGGAGGAGCCGACCACCGAGGCCCGCGACGAGGACATCGTCCTGGACCCGGCCCTGGTGGCCCTGGAGGACGCACCCGAGGCCACCTAGGACGGCCTGCCGTACGGAGGAGGGGCCCGCGCCGGACGCGCGGGCCCCTTCCCTTGCGCGGGCCGCGGAACGCGCGTGGGTCCCCGCTCCCTTGCGCGGGCCGCGGGGCGGTGCATGGGTCCGTCGGCCACCGGGTGCCCGGGGCCGCCCCGGACGGCCGAATGGGGGCCGCCCCCGGTCGGGGAGGTCCGGACCGCTCGCGGGCGTCCCTTCCTCGGCCGAGGGGGCTGTCATGGCCCAGTGAGCCGCCGGGGCGGTCAGGCCGGGCCGGCGACCGTGATGATCTCGGGGGCGGCGGGGGTGAGCGGCCGGAGCCCCCAGTCGCCGTACTGTTCGCGCACGACCAGCCCGGCCTCGCCGAGGAACGTCCTCAAGGCGTCCGCGCCCAGGAACCGCAGCGTGGTGCGGCTGACCCGCGGCCACCCCCAGCGCGGGTGCTCGAAGGTCTCGCTGAACGTCACCCGGTCCCCGAGCACCGGCGTCTCGACCTCGTGCCACACCCGTACGGGATCCCCGTGCGCGTCGCTCACCTCGCGCGCCCGCTCCGGCCGCCACCCCTCCCACGCCCGGACGGCGGGATTGCGGGTCTCGAAGACGAACCTCCCGCCGTCTCCGAGGGCCTGCCGTACGGCGGCCAGCGCGAAGCGCACCTCCTCGTCGCCGACGAGCACCTGGAACGCGTGCCCGGTCATCACGACGAGGTCGAACTCCCCCTCCCAGCGCACCGATCCGAGGTCCCCGAGCACCCACTCGACGTCCGCCTGCCCGCGCGCCTGGACCAGCATGGCCGCGGCGGGATCCAGCCCGCACAGCCGCCCCTCGTGACCGGCCTCCCGCGCACGCGCCAACAAGCGTCCCGTCCCGCATCCGACATCGAGCACGGACCGCGCGGACATCACCAGATCCAGGTAGAAGTCGTCGCTCGGACCCCATGGATTCAGCGTGTCGTACAAGGCGGCGAGTGAGACGTCACTGAACGATCGGTCAGCCATCACAGCAGTCTCTCAGCCCCGGCGGCCTCACGAAACCACTGATCGGAAAGGAACCGGTGAGCAAGTGACGGGGAAAGAATGGCAGGTTGAAGGGACGAGGAAAGGGGAGCCGGGGTTCGACGGGCTCCGACACCGCTCACGAGAATCGGGACGAGATGCTGCACCACATCGAGCTGTGGGTACCGGATCTGGGACGGGCCGTACGCTCCTGGGGCTGGCTGCTGGAGCGGCTCGGATACACGCCGTACCAGGACTGGCCGGACGGCCGGAGCTGGCGGACGGGGGAGACCTACCTCGTCTTCGAGCAGTCCCCCGCCCTGACCGCCGACCGCCACGACCGGCTGCGCCCGGGACTGAACCACCTCGCCTTCCACGTCGCCGGCCGCGCCGAGCTCGACACCCTCGTCGCCGAGGCGCCGGACCACGGCTGGACCCTCCTGTTCCCCGAAACCCACCCCCACGCGGGCGGCCCCGCCCACTACGCCGCCTACCTGGAGGACCCGGACGGCTTCGAGGCCGAACTCGTGGCCCGGCGGGAGGAGGAACGGAGCGTTAATCGCTCGACATCGAGTGGCCCCGGCCGGGATGCTTCACCCCGATGACTTCACAGACACGTACGGACAGGCCCCGTGACTGGGACGAGCGTTCCCAGTTGGCCACGTTTCTCGACTACGCCCGTGCCACCGCCCGCGCCAAGTGCGAGGACGTCTCGGCCGAGGACGCCCGCAAGGCTCCGTTGCCCGGGTCCCCGCTGATGACCCTGAGCGGGCTGATCAACCATCTGCGCTGGGTCGAGTACTACTGGTTCCAGGTGGTCTTCCTGGGCGAGGAGGACGAGGGGCCCTGGACGGACGAGGACCCCGACCGCGAGATGCGTATCGCCGTCGACTTCCCGCTCGCGCAGCTTCTCGGCGAGTACGAGGAACAGAGCGCCCGCTACCGCACGTTGGTGGCCGAGCACGACCTCGACACGAAGGCCAAGCGGGCCGGGCGCGACGGCACCCACGTCGACCTCCGCTGGATCGTCCTCCACCTCGTGGAGGAGACGGCCCGCCACAACGGCCACCTCGACATCCTGCGCGAACTGGCCGACGGCCGGACGGGAGACTAGACCATGGGAGAAGCGCAGTTGTCGCACCCCACCATCCGTACGATCACCTTCGACTGCTCCGGTGATCCCTACGATGTCGGGCTGTTCTGGAGCAGGCTGCTCGGCCGGCCGCTGAACGACGACGACAAGCCCGGTGACCCGGAGGCGGTGATCGAGGACCCGGCCGGTGGCCCGACCCTCCTGTTCGTGCGGGTCCCCGAGGGCAAGACGGTCAAGAACCGCGTCCACCTCGACCTGACCCCGCACGGCCGCACCCGCGACGCGGAGGCCGAACACGCCATCTCCCTCGGCGCCCGCCGCGTCGCCGACCACATCCGCCCCGACGGCAGCGGCTGGGTTCTCCTCGCGGACCCCGAGGGCAACGAATTCTGCATGGAACGCGGGGACTTGGAATTGTCGGACACGCCCTAGCCGGGCCTGCACGAGAGAAGGCCCGCACCGGGAGGTGCGGGCCTTCGTTCCCCTGGAACCGGCGTTCATGGGCTCGGGTCAATGGGCCGGGAAAGTCGGTTCCTGAAGGTGGCGGCTGACGCAAAGGGGTGTGTCAGACCGCCGCCTCGGAGTCCTTCGCGAGACGCTGGGCCGGAACGGTCTCCGTCGTCTCCGGGTAGTGGCAGGCCGTCAGGTGGCCGTCGTTGCTGCCCGAGATCTGCACCAGCGGCGGAGCCTCGGTCGCGCACTTCTCCGTCGCCTTCCAGCAGCGGGTGCGGAAGCGGCAGCCCGACGGCGGGTTGAGCGGCGAGGGGACGTCACCCTTGAGCAGGATGCGTTCACGGGCCGGGACGTCGTCCGCGGTCGCCTCGGGAACGGCGGACATCAGCGCGCGCGTGTACGGGTGGCGCGGGTTGTCGTACAGGTCCTCGCGGTTGGCGATCTCGACGATCTTGCCGAGGTACATCACCGCGACGCGCTGCGAGAAGTGCCGCACGATCGCGAGGTCGTGGGCGATGAACAGGAACGCGATGCCCAGGTCCCGCTGGAGCTCCTGGAGCAGGTTCACGACCTGCGCCTGGATGGAGACGTCGAGCGCCGAGACCGGCTCGTCCGCGACGATCAGCTTCGGCTTCAGGGCCAGCGCGCGGGCCACACCGATGCGCTGACGCTGACCGCCGGAGAACTCGTGCGGGAAGCGGTTGTAGTGCTCGGGGTTGAGACCGACCGTCTCCAGCAGCTCACGGACGCGCTTCTCGTGACCACCGGGCGGGTTGATCCCGTTGATCTCCATCGGACCCGAGATGATCTTGCCGACCGTCTGCCGCGGGTTCAGCGAGGCGTACGGGTCCTGGAAGATCATCTGGATCTCGGAGCGGACCGGCGCGAGCTGCTTGCGGCCGGCGTGCGTGATGTCCTGACCGCGGTACTTGATGCTGCCGCCGGTGGGCTCCAGCAGACGCGTGACCAGCCGGCCCGTCGTGGACTTGCCGCAGCCGGACTCGCCGACCAGGCCGAGGCTCTCGCCCTCGGCGACCTGGAAGTCGAGACCGTCCACGGCCTGGACCGCGCCGATCTTCCGCTTGAAGGGGAAGCCGCCCATCACCGGGAAGTGCTTGGTCAGTCCGGTGACGTCCAGGAGGGGGTTCGTGTTGCTCATGATCGTGAAGTCCCGTCTCAGTTACGTCAGTGCGACCGCGTCGCGGCGAGGTCGGCGAAGAAGTCGCGGCGCTGGTCCGCCGTGAGGTGGCAGGCGGCACCGCGCCCGTCCGTGACCTGGAGCGGCGGCTGCTCGGTGGAGCAGGAGCCGTCCGTGACCTTCTCAGCGAAGGTGCAGCGCGGGTGGAAGCGGCAGCCCGACGGCGGGTTGAGGAGCGAGGGCGGCGAGCCGGGGATCGGCGACAGCGGCACGTCGACCGGTCCGTCCAGGCTCGGCATCGAGCCCAGCAGGCCCCAGGTGTAGGGGTGCTGCGGCGCGCGCAGCACCTCCTTCTTGGTGCCCCGCTCCACACAGCGGCCGCCGTACATCACCAGCACGTCGTCCGCGATGTCGGCGATGACGCCGAGGTCGTGGGTGATGAAGATGATGGCGGTGCCGAACTCCTGCTGGAGGTCCTTGAGCAGGTCCATGATCTGGGCCTGCACGGTGACGTCGAGCGCGGTGGTCGGTTCGTCCGCGATCAGCAGCTCGGGGTCGCAGACCAGTGCCATCGCGATCATCGCGCGCTGGCGCATACCGCCGGAGAACTGGTGCGGGTAGTCGTCCACCCGGATGTCCGGCTGCGGGATGCCCACGCGCCGCAGCATCTCGATCGCCCGCAGCCGGGCCTCCTTCTTGGAGGCACCGGTGTGCTTGCGGTACGTCTCGCCGATCTGCCGGCCGATCGTGTGGTACGGCGACAGCGAGGCCAGCGCGTCCTGGAAGATCATCGACATCTTGTTGCCGCGCAGCCGCTCCAGCTCGCGCTCGGAGGCGGTCAGCAGCTCCTTGCCTTCGAGCAGGATCTCGCCGTCGATGGCGGTGTGCTCACGGTCGTGCAGACCGAGAATCGTCAGGTTCGTGACGGACTTGCCCGAGCCCGACTCGCCCACGATGCCGAGCGTCTTGCCCTTGGCCAGGTCGAAGGTGAGACCGTCGACGGCCTTGACGACGCCGTCTTCGGTGGAGAAGTGGACCTTCAGATCCCTGACGGACAGGAAGGGCTGCTGATCGGTGCTCGTCACGGGGACGCTCCTGGGGGGTGATGCGAGGGGGTAGCTTGCGGTCGGCGGGTGGGCGGCGCGGGGGCGCCGGGGTCAGGCGAGCCGGATCCGCGGGTCGATGAAGGCGTAGACCGCGTCCACGATGATGTTGAAGAAGACGATCGCCCCGGAGGCCACCAAGGTCACGGCCAGCAGCATCGGCAGGTCGTTCGCCTCGACGGCGGTCACGGCGAGCTTGCCGATGCCCTGGAGGCTGAAGACCGACTCGGTGATGATGGCGCCGCCGATCAGGGTGCCCAGGTCGATGCCGAAGATCGTGACGATCGGGCCCATCGCGCCGCGCCAGGCGAAGCGGAAGAACACCGCGCCGCGGGACAGGCCCTTGGCACGCGCCGTGCGCACGTAGTCCTCGCTGAGCTGTTCCACGAGCTGGGAGCGGGTCATACGGGTGTAGTTGGCCGTGAAGATGATTGACAGCGTCAGCCAGGGCAGCAGCAGGCCGCCGGCCCAGGCTCCGGGGTTGTCGGTGAGCGGCGTGTACGAGGGCTGCTCGAGGATGCCGAGCTGCTGGACCAGGAAGTACATCGCGATGTAGCCGACGAAGTAGATCTGGAGCGAGGAGCCGATCAGCGAGAACGAGCTGGCGATCTTGTCGGCGGCTTTGCCCTGCTTGACGGCGGCGATCATGCCGGTGCCGACACCGATGATGAGGAAGAAGATCGAGGCGCCGAACGCGAGGGAGAGCGTGGTCGGCAGACGGTCCATGATCGTGCCGAGAACGGGCTCGCGGTTGGTGAACGAGAAGCCGAGGCAGGGGGCGTTGCAGTTGCCCAGGCCGCCGTAGTCACGCCCGGCGAAGATGCCCTCCAGCCAGTGCCAGTACTGCACGGGCAGCGGATCGGCGATACCGAGGTTCACCCTGACCTGCTCCAGGAGGTCCTTGGTGCAGACCTTTCCGCACGCCATGCGGGCGGGGTCACGCGGGATCGCGTAGAAGAGCATGAAGGTGACGGCGCTGATGATCAGCAGAATCACAAGTGCGCCGAGAACACGGCGGACTAGAAAACGGAGCATGGCGTGACTTTCCGGACGGGGCGCCGTCGCCGGGAGTGTGGGGAGGGGGTCGAGAGAGGGGCCGGGGCGGCGGCACGGTGGCCGCCGCCCCGAAGCAGGATCAGGCCTTCGCGGCGTAGACCTTGCCCAGTGCGATGCAGGTGTTGCCGGAGTCGTAGATCACGCCGCCGACCTTGGAGCCGTGGAAGTAGTTGCGGATCGGGTTGTAGTCCGGAACCACGGCGGCGAGCTGCATGATCTGCTCGTCGATGTCGCCCCACATCGTGGCGGCCTTCTTCGCGTCGGGCTCGATCGTGGCGGCGGCGATCGCCTTGTCCACGCTCGCGTCCTTCAGCTGCGGCCAGTTGACGCCACCGTCGGCGATCTGGCTGCTGTCGAAGCAGGGCTGGATGACCGCGTAACCGGCCGGCCAGTCCGGGCCCCAGCCGGCGGCGAACATGTCGTACTCGTTGTCGAGCTGGCCGATCTGGCTGTAGAAGGAGGTCTTGTCGACCTGCTTCACGACCGGGGTGAAGCCGGCCTTGGTCAGCGCGGTCTTGATCGCGACGGCCTGCTTGACCGCGTTGTCCGACTGCTGCATGGCGACGACGATGGTCTGGCCCGTCTTGCCGGCGTCCTTGAGAAGGGCCTTGGCCTTCTCGGGGTCACCCATCGGCTTCGTCTTCTTCTCGTAGAGGTCGAAGTCCTTGTGACCCGGGGTGAGCGGGCTGATGATCGTGGTCGCGGTCGCCGTGGAGAGCGAGCCACCGCGGATCTGCTGGAGCTGCTTCGAGGGCCACGCGAAGTTGAGCGCCTGGCGCACCTTGGCGTCGGTGACGCGCTTGGTGTTGATCGCGAAGTAGTAGCAGGTGGTGTCGACCTGGGTCAGGACGCGCTTCTTGAGCGTCGGGTCCGTCATGACCTTCTGGATGCGCTCCGGGGCGACCTCGTTGAGCAGCGACAGCGTGAACTGGTCGTTGCCGTTGTCCGCGATGTAGCGGTCCGTCGAGGCCAGCGACTGGAAGCCGAACTGGAAGACGAACTTGTCCGGGTACGCGTTGCGCAGCGGGTCCGTCTCGGCGACCCAGTGCTCGTTGCGGACCAGGGTCGCGCCCTTGCCGATGCTGCGGCTCTCGATCTTGTACGGGGCGCAGGAGAGCGGGTGCTTGTCGTACTTCTCCTTGGTGTCGTGCTTCTTGGGCACGATGGAGAAGCCGCGCATGGCGACCATGAAGTTGAAGTCGGCGTGGGCCTCCTTCAGCTTGAACGTGATGGTCTTGCCGCTGACCTCGATGGAGTCGAGGTGCTTGCCGCCGTAGGGGCCCTTGTACTTGTCGCCGCCGATGAGCCAGCCCTGCGGGTAACGGGGACCCTGGGTGACGAAGGAGGCGAAGAGGCGCTCGAAGGTGTGGCGGACGTCCTCGATCGTGACGTCGGCGCCGTCCTCCCACTTCACGTTGTCCTTCAGCGTGAAGGACCAGGTCTTGCCGCCGTCGGCCGCGGTGCCGGCGTCCGTGGCGAGGTCACCCACGAGGGTGGTGCCGCCCTTGGAGTCGATCTTGTAGCCGGTCAGGCCGCGCAGGAACAGGACCGAGCAGGCGCCCTCGTACGAGGAGTAGAGCTGCGCCGGGTCCAGGTGGTCCCAGTCGATCTGGTCGAGCGTGTAGATCGTGCCGCCCTTGACCGCGCCGGGGACCTCGGGAGCCGCTCCGGTGGAGTCCGCCTTGGTGCCGACCGTGATGGTGGCCGCCTTGGCCTTGGCCACGGACGGAGCCTTGTTGCTGCCGGTCCCGCTGTTGCCGCTGCTGCAGGCGCTCAGCACCGTGGTGGCACCGGCGGCCACACCAGTGGCTATGAGGAAGTTTCTGCGGGAAAAGGACATGGCTTACCTGCCTAGTGGTGGGTGAATGTGAGACGGGTAACCAGCCGGACGGCTATGACCGGTACTGGGGGTGGAAGTCAGCGCTTGGACTTCGGGTCGAGTGCGTCGCGGACCGAGTCTCCGAGCAGGTTGAAGGCGAGGACGAAGATGATCATCGAGACGCCCGGGAAGATCATGAAGGTGATGTCTTCCGTGTAGAAGCCGGCACCGCGCTGGATCATGACGCCCCAGTCCGGGGTCGGGTCCTGGATACCGACGCCGAGGAAGGCGAGACCCGCTTCGGCCGTGACGTAGGCCGGCAGCATGAGGGTCGACTGGATCAGGATCGGTGTCCAGAGGTTGGGCAGCAGTTCCTTGAAGACGATGCGGCGCGAGGACGCGCCGGTCACCTTCGCCGCCTCGACGAACTCGCGCTCGCGCAGACCAAGGACCTGACCCCGCAGCAGACGTGCGATGGAGGCCCAGCCGAAGGCGGAGAGGACGAGGATCAGGCAGGTGGCCCGCAGCCAGGTCGGGACCTCTTCGTTGAAGGGTACGAAGAGCGCGTAGACGACCGGCATGAAGGCGATGAAGAACAGCGTGGACGGGAACGACAGCAGGATGTCGATGACCCGGCCGACGAAGTAGTCCGTCTTGCCGCCGAGGTATCCCGCGGTGATGCCGATCACGACGCCGACCACCGTGGTGAGCAGGGTGGCGGCGGTGGCGATCATCAGCGACGTGCGGATGCCGTACAGCAGGAAGGTGAAGACGTCACGTCCGAGCTGGGGCTCGATGCCGAACCAGAAGCTGCCGTCGATGCCGCCGTTGGGCTTCACCGGGAAGGCGAAGTCGTTGAGCAGGCCGTCCGTCTCCTGGCCGTACTGCTCGTACGGGTTCTTCCCGTACAGCTTGGCTATGAGCGGCGCGCAGATCGCGATGACGAAGAAGAAGACCACGATGTACGCGGAGACGACACCGGTGCGGTCGCGCTTGAAGCGCGTCCAGGCGAGTCGTCCGGGGGAGCGACTTTCCGAGCCCTTGTGGGTGGAAGACGAAGCCGGGGTCTTGCCGGTCTCGTCGGTCACCTCAAGTGGGGCGGCCGCGGATGGAGTAGGGGGGGTCATGATGCTCCAGGCCCGAGGGGGTCAAGGGCTCCGCAGGGCGCTCCCTACGGGCTACGCCGGACTTTTTCAACGCAATTCATGCAAGGTCAATAAAATCTCGGTCGCCTTGGTCTTGTCTTTACTTTCTTTGCCTCTGGTTGACCTCAGCGTAACTACGCGTGTAGCGCACTGTGGCCGTTCTGTGTCCGGATTCGGACCAACAGGGCGAAACGGGCAATGAGTTCGTTATCCGGACGCCAGAGTCTCGGAATGCGTACATCTCGTGCACTGGAATCAACAGTTCCGCATCGAACGGTGGAGATCTGTTGCGCGCAAGGTCAAGATCGTCTGCGCCGAAGGTCAAGATCATTTGACGGACCGTCCGGAATGCCTCCTTCCTGCCCCCGTTCGGACGGGCCGCCGGTGCCTCCTTCCGGATGGATCGCCACTCGGAAGGGTGGGGTAAATGTGCGATCTGCCCTATATAGGAAGATATTGGGCCCTAAAGGCACACCGCACCGGAGCCGGACGTTCGAGCCCGACCCCGGCGCCGGCGGCACAGCGCACTCTTGAGGAGGCACTCCATGCGTGGAGCCACGCACGCCAAATGGGCCGCATGCGCGGCGGCGGTAGTCCTGGCGGCGTCCGCCTGCGGAGGCGGAGGGGGCGGGAGCAGCAGCGGCTCCGGCACGGTCAGCGCCTCCTGGGGCGACCCGCAGAACCCGCTGGAACCGTCGAACACCAATGAGGTGCAGGGCGGCAAGGTCCTCGACATGATCTTCCGCGGCCTCAAGCGGTACAACGCCAAGACCGGTGCCGCCGAGGACATGCTCGCCCAGAAGATCGAGACCTCGGACTCGCAGAACTTCACGATCACGGTCAAGGACGGCTGGAAGTTCAGCAACGGCGAGGCCGTCACCGCCCAGTCCTTCGTCGACGCCTGGAACTACGGCGCCAGCCTGAAGAACAACCAGAAGAACGCGTACTTCTTCGGATACATCGAGGGCTACGACAAGACGCACCCCGACACGGGCAAGCAGAGCGCCGACACCCTGTCCGGGCTCAAGGTGACCGGCACCAACACGTTCACCGTCAAGCTCACCCAGAAGTTCTCGACGTTCCCGGACACCCTCGGCTACGCGGCCTTCTCGCCGCTGCCCAAGGCGTTCTTCAGCGACCACGCGGCCTGGGTCGCGAAGCCCGTCGGCAACGGCCCGTACACGATCAACAGCTACGCCAAGGGCTCCCAGATGTCCCTGACGAAGTGGGACGGCTACCCCGGTGACGACCCGGCGAAGAACGACGGTGTGACCCTCAAGGTCTACACGGACAACAACACCGCCTACAACGATCTCCTGGCCGGAAACCTCGACCTCGTCGACGACGTGCCCGCGGCCCAGCTCAAGAACGCCAAGAGCGACCTGAACGGCCGGTACATCAACACCCCGGCCGGCATCATCCAGACGCTCGCCTTCCCGTTCTACGACCCGAAGTGGAACACCAGCGGCGCCACCAAGGTCCGTCAGGGACTGTCCATGGCGATCAACCGCCAGCAGATCACCGACACCATTTTCCAGAAGACGCGGACGCCCGCGAGCGACTGGACCTCACCGGTGCTCGGCGAGAAGGGCGGCTTCCAGGAAGGCCTGTGCGGCAAGTACTGCGACTACAACCCGTCCGAGGCCAAGAAGATGGTCCAGGAGGGCGGCGGTCTGCCCGGCGGCCAGGTCAAGCTCTCGTACAACGCGGACACCGGCTCCCACAAGGAATGGATCGACGCCGTCTGCAACTCGATCAACAACGCCCTCGGCAACGACAAGGCCTGCGTCGGCAACCCGATCGGCACCTTCGCCGACTTCCGCAACCAGATCGGGCAGCACAAGATGCCCGGTCCGTTCCGGGCCGGCTGGCAGATGGACTACCCGCTGATCCAGAACTTCCTCCAGCCGCTGTACTACACGAACGCCTCGTCCAACGACGGCCTGTGGTCCAACAAGCAGTTCGACAGCCTGGTCAACCAGGCGAACGCGGAGACCGACACCAGCAAGGCGATCAAGCTGTTCCAGCAGGCCGAGGGGGTCGTACGGGACAACATGGCCGCCATCCCGCTCTGGTACCAGAACGGCAGCGCCGGCTACTCGGACAAGGTCTCGAACGTGGCCCTGAACCAGTTCAGCGTGCCCGTCTACAACGAGATCACCGTCAACTGAGCCGACTCGGCGGGCCCGTTACGGCGGGCCCGCTCCTCTCTCTCCGGAGCACTCATGGGACGGTACGTCATCCGGCGACTGCTGCAGATGATCCCGGTCTTCATCGGCGCCACACTGCTCATCTTCCTGATGGTGAACGTGATGGGCGACCCCATCGCGGGCCTGTGCGGTGAGCGCAAGTGCGACCCCGCCACGGCCGCCCAGCTGCGCGAGGAGTTCAACCTCGACAAGAACGTCTTCGTCCAGTACCTGCTGTACCTGAAGGACATCTTCACCGGTGACTTCGGCACCGCGTTCAACGGACAGCCGGTCACCGAGCTGATGTCCACCGCCTTCCCGGTCACCATCCGGCTGACGCTCGTCGCGATCTTCTTCGAGATCGTCATCGGCATCACGCTCGGCGTCATCACCGGTCTGCGCCGCGGCCGGCCCGTCGACACGGGCGTCCTGCTGCTCACCCTCGTGGTCATCTCCGTGCCGACCTTCGTCACCGGACTGCTGGCCCAGCTCCTGCTCGGCGTCAAATGGGGCTGGATCAAGCCGTCGGTCTCCGCGGACGCCACGTTCGGCGAGCTGATCGTGCCGGGCCTCGTGCTGGCCTCGGTCTCCCTCGCCTACGTCACCCGGCTGACCCGGACCTCCATCGCGGAGAACAAGAGGTCCGACTACGTCCGCACGGCCGTCGCCAAGGGCCTGC
The DNA here is from genome assembly GCF_053600395.1 of Streptomyces sp. NPDC005070. Classification (NCBI taxonomy): domain Bacteria; kingdom Bacillati; phylum Actinomycetota; class Actinomycetes; order Kitasatosporales; family Streptomycetaceae; genus Streptomyces; species Streptomyces sp. NPDC005070. The sequence goes on from NZ_JBSFZS010000054.1 coordinate 20,885, forward strand.
CGCGGCGCCGCGTCACCATCAGGCATCTGCTGCGCAACTCGCTGATCCCGGTGGTCACCTTCATCGGCACCGACATCGGCGCCCTCATGGGCGGCGCGATCGTCACCGAGCGGATCTTCAACATCCACGGTGTCGGCTACCAGCTCTACCAGGGGATCGTGCGCCAGAACACCCAGACCGTCGTCGGCTTCGTGACGATCCTCGTCCTCATCTTCATGGTCGCCAATCTGCTCGTCGACCTTCTGTACGCCGTACTCGACCCGAGGATCCGCTATGCCTGAGCAGCCGCCGTACGAGGAAGAGGAATTCCACCACGGCCCCGAAGGTCCGCCGCCGGAGGACCTCGCGATCGCACCGACCGGCTTCGGCGGCACCATGGACCTCGGATCGAGCGAAGCGGAAACCCTGGAGAAGACACCAGGAGGACCGGAGGGCACGGGGCCCAGCGAGAAGCCCCGCTCCCTGTGGTCCGACGCCTGGCGGGACCTGCGCCGCAACCCCGTCTTCATCATCTCCGGACTCGTCATCGTCTTCCTGGTCGTCATCTCGATCTGGCCCTCCCTGATCACCGACCAGAGCCCGCTCAAGTGCGACCTCTCCAAGGCGCAGGAGGGCTCGCAGTCCGGACACCCCTTCGGCTACGACGGTCAGGGCTGCGACGTCTACACCCGGACCGTGTACGGGACCCGCGTCTCGATCAGCGTCGGTGTCCTCGCCACGCTCGGGGTCGCGCTCCTCGGTTCGTTCCTCGGCGGGCTGGCCGGCTTCTACGGCGGGGTGGGCGACTCGGTCCTGTCCCGGATCACCGACATCTTCTTCGCGATCCCCGTCGTGCTCGGCGGTCTGGTCCTGCTCTCCGTGGTGACCAGCAACACGATCTGGCCCGTCGTCGGGTTCATGGTGCTGCTCGGCTGGCCGCAGGTCTCCCGTATCGCGCGCGGCTCGGTCATCACCACCAAGGAGAACGACTACGTCCACGCGGCCCGCGCCCTCGGCGCGTCCAACTCGCGGATGATGCTGCGGCACATCACCCCGAACGCGGTCGCGCCGGTGATCGTCGTCGCGACCATCGCGCTCGGCACGTACATCTCGCTGGAGGCGACGCTGTCGTACCTGGGTGTCGGTCTCAAGCCCCCGACGGTGAGCTGGGGCATCGACATCTCCTCGGCCTCCGCGTACATCCGCCAGGCCCCGCACATGCTGCTGTGGCCGGCCGGCGCGCTCGCGATCACCGTGCTCGCGTTCATCATGCTCGGCGACGCGGTGCGCGACGCCCTCGACCCGAAGCTGAGGTGAGTGCCGTGCTGCTCGAAGTGCGTGATCTGCACGTTGAGTTCAGGACCCGGGACGGTGTCGCCAAGGCCGTCAACGGGGTCGACTACAGCGTCGACGAGGGCGAGACGCTCGCCGTGCTCGGCGAGTCCGGCTCCGGCAAGTCGGTGACCGCCCAGGCGATCATGGGCATCCTCGACATGCCGCCCGGGAAGATCACCGGCGGCGAGATCCTCTTCCAGGGCAAGGACCTGCTGAAGTTCAAGGAGGAGGAGCGGCGCAAGGTCCGGGGCGCCGAGATGGCGATGATCTTCCAGGACGCGCTGTCCTCCCTGAACCCCGTCATCAGCGTCGGGGACCAGCTCGGCGAGATGTTCATCGTGCACCGCGGGATGAAACGCAAGGAGGCCCGCGCCAAGGCGATCGAGCTGATGGAGCACGTGCGCATCCCGGGGGCCGCCGAGCGCGTGCGGGACTATCCGCACCAGTTCTCCGGCGGTATGCGCCAGCGCATCATGATCGCCATGGCGCTGGCCCTGGAACCCGCCCTGATCATCGCCGACGAACCGACCACCGCGCTCGACGTCACCGTGCAGGCCCAGGTCATGGACCTGCTCGCCGAACTCCAGCGCGAGCTCCACATGGGGCTCATCCTCATCACCCACGACCTCGGCGTGGTCGCGGACGTCGCCGACAAGATCGCGGTGATGTACGCGGGCCGGATCGTCGAGACCGCCCCGGTCCACGACATCTACAAGGCGCCCGCCCACCCCTACACCAAGGGCCTGCTGGAATCGATCCCCCGGCTCGACCAGAAGGGCCAGGAGCTCTACGCCATCAAGGGCCTGCCGCCCAACCTGATGCACATCCCGCCGGGCTGCGCCTTCAACCCGCGCTGCCCGATGGCCCAGGACATCTGCCGCACCGAGGTGCCGCCGCTCGCGGAGGTCGACGCGGACCGCCGCAGCGCCTGCTTCTTCTGGAGGGAGTGCCTCGATGACTCAAGCCGCAACTGAGCCGCTGCTGGAGGTCAGCGGACTGGTCAAGCACTTCCCGCTCACCCAGGGGATCCTGTTCAGGAAGCAGATCGGGGCCGTCAAGGCGGTCGACGGCGTCGACTTCCACCTCGACCGCGGCGAGACCCTCGGCATCGTCGGCGAGTCCGGCTGCGGCAAGTCGACGGTCGCCAAGATGCTGGTCAACCTGGAGCGGCCGACCGAGGGCGCGATCAAGTACAAGGGCGAGGACATCACCCAGTTGTCCGGCAAGGCGCTGAAGGCGGTGCGCCGCAACATCCAGATGGTGTTCCAGGACCCGTACACCTCGCTCAACCCGCGCATGACCGTCGGCGACATCATCGGGGAGCCCTACGACATCCACCCCGAGGTCGCGCCGAAGGGCGACCGGCGGCGCAGGGTCCAGGAGCTGCTGGACGTGGTCGGGCTCAACCCGGAGTACATCAACCGCTATCCGCACCAGTTCTCCGGAGGCCAGCGCCAGCGCATCGGCATCGCGCGGGGCCTGGCGCTGCGGCCCGAGATCATCGTCGCCGACGAGCCGGTCTCCGCGCTCGACGTCTCCGTGCAGGCGCAGGTGATCAACCTGCTGGACCGGCTCCAGGCCGAGTTCGAGCTCAGCTACGTCTTCATCGCGCACGACCTGTCGATCGTGCGGCACATCTCCGACCGGGTCGGGGTGATGTATCTCGGGCGGATCGTGGAGACCGGCAAGGACGTCGAGATCTACGACCACCCGACGCACCCCTACACCCAGGCGCTGCTGTCCGCGGTGCCCGTGCCGGACCCGGAGGCCCGGGAGCACCGGGAACGGATCATCCTGCACGGGGACGTGCCCTCGCCCGCGAAGATCCCGTCCGGCTGCCGGTTCCGCACCCGCTGCTGGAAGGCGCAGGAACGCTGCACGCTCGAGGTGCCGCTGCTCGCGGTGCCGGCCGAGTTCCGGCTCGTCGAGGGTCCGGCCGCCCACGACTCGGCCTGTCACTTCGCCGAGGAGAAGCAGGTCGTGCCGCCCGAGGAGCCGTCCGACGGAACGGCATAGCGGCATAAACCTGAGCAAACTTCGTTAACACGCAGGCAACTTGACGGAAGCGGTACCGATATACGGACGCGTCAAGGTGAACAACGTACGGCCGTGCGGGTGCCGTGAACGAGCCGGGGTGTCGCCATGTCACCCCGGCTCGTACCTTTTGCGCCTGAACCGGCGCCGCCCTCGCGGAGGTGGCCGGTGTTTCGTCGTGGTTCCTCGATCGACGGCCGCGGTGTTCGGTGGAGTCTGGTGCTCAGTTCAGACCGAGGGCGCGTCGCAGGAAGTCCACCTGGAGCAGGAGCAGGTTCTCCGCGACCGTCTCCTGCGGGGTCATGTGGGTGACCCCCGACAGGGGCAGGACCTCGTGGGGGCGGCCGGCGGCGAGCAGGGCGGAGGAGAGCCGCAGGGCGTGCGCCACCACCACGTTGTCGTCCGCGAGGCCGTGCACGATCATCAGCGGCCGGTGCGCGTCCGCGGGCGCGGCCAGCCCCTCGTCGGTGACCAGTGAACTCTTCGCGTACGCCGCCGGGTTCGTCGCCGGGTCGCCGAGGTAGCGCTCGGTGTAGTGCGTGTCGTACAGCCGCCAGTCGGCGACCGGGGCCCCCGCGATGCCCGCGTGGAAGACGTCGGGGCGGCGCAGCACGGCGAGTCCCGCGAGCCAGCCGCCGTAGGACCAGCCGCGGATCGCGACCCGGGACAGGTCGAGCGGGAAGCGCTCCGCGAGACCGTGCAGCGCCTCCACCTGGTCGTCGAGGGAGAGCGTCAGGTCGTCGCGGATCGCCTTCTCCCAGGCGGGGGAGCGCCCCGGGGTGCCGCGTCCGTCGGCGACGACCACCGCGAAACCTTGGTCGGCGAACCACTGCGAGGTGAGGTGCGCGTTGTGCGCGGCCAGCACCCGGGGGCCGTGCGGACCGCCGTAGGGGTCCAGGAGGACGGGCAGGGGAGTGTCACCGTCGTAGTCGGTAGGCATAAGCACGGCGCATGGGATTTTCTGTGCGCCCCCCTGTGTGAGCGTCACGCGCGGGGACAAACCGGGATCTTCGGCGTACGAGGAGATGGTCGCCGTCTTCTTTCCCTCGCGCAGCACCTGCACCTGGGCGCCCGGCTGGTCGAGCACCGACGACACGAGCACGGTCACGCCCCCGGCGCGTACGGCCGAGTGCACGCCGGGCTCCTGCGAGACGCGCTCCAGGCCGAGTTCGTTCACCCGGTACACATGTACTTCACCCGTTTCGGGGGAACTCGCCCCCTCGCCCGCCGAGGCCGCGACCAGCACGTCGTCGGCCGAGACGTCGAGCACCGCCCTGACATGCAACTGGGCTCCGGTCAGCGGGCGTTCGCCGAACGCCAGGACGCGCGCGCCGCCCTCGTCGGCGATCCGGACGAGCTGTCCGCCGGGGCTCCAGCACGGCACTCCAGGGAAAAGATCAAGCCAAGTTGGATCTTCGTCCGCGTGCACCATCCGGGTCGCCCCGGAATCCGGGTCCACGGCCAGGAAGAGCTGGCTGCGCTGGTCCCTCGCCTGCACCAGAAGCAGCGGCGCACCCGCGGCTGACCAGTGCGCATGTGCCAGATACGGGTAGCGCGCCCGGTCCCAGGACACCTCGGTGCGCACCCCGTCGAGCCCGAACACGAAGAGCCGCACCTCGGCGTTGGGGCTGCCCGCCACCGGATAGGCGACCCGCTGCGGATCGGCTTCCGGGTGGGCCGGATCGGAGATCCACCAGCGCTGTACGGGCGTGTCGTCGACCCGCGCGACGAGCAGCCGGTCTCCTTCGGGCGACCACCAGAAGCCGCGCGAACGCCCCATCTCCTCGGCCGCGATGAACTCGGCCAGTCCGTAGGAGACCGTCCCCCGGCCCCCGGCCGGCTCCGGCTCCGCGATGGCCAGGTCGCCCTCGCCCTCGGCCCCGACGACGCGCAGGGCGCCCCCGGACACGTACGCCACGAGCGTGCCGTCCGGGGAGGGGCGCGGGTCGATCACCGGCCCGGAGACCGGGAGTTCACGCGCCGTGCCCGCCCGCAGCTCCGCCGTGAACAGCCGCCCTGACAAGGTGAAAGAGGCCAACTCGGCGGCTGCGTCGGTGGCGTACCCGACGATGCCCGCGCCGCCCTCGCGGCTGCGCTCGCGGCGCGCCCGCTCCTCGGGGGACAGGTGCTCGGTGGCTCCGCCGAGCAGGGCCGCGGGGTCGGCCACGACCCGCTCACGGCCCTCCGGTACGTCGAGGACCCACAGTTGGTTGGCCCGATCCGTACCGGAAGGGGACCGCAGGAACACCACACGGGAACCGTCGGGGGACACGGTGAACGCGCGCGGCGCGCCGGAGGTGAACCGCTGGGTGCGGGCGTACCGACGCGGGAAGGAGAGAGGCTCGTTCGTCATGCGTCGACCATATTGGCCATGCGCCCCCTTGTGCGGCCGTGCGCCGATCGATGCGCGCGTACGGATAGTTATGATCACTAGCGCTGTGTGGGTAGGAACCTGCCGGCTGAAGTTTGGATGGACCGACCCCTCGTGCCCGACCCCGTACCGGACCCCAAGTCCCTGGGAACTTTGGAGGTGAGCCGCCGTGGCACTCTCGATTTCGGCGGTGGTGCTGCTGGCGATCATCGTCTTTCTTCTGATCAAGAAGTCAGGACTGAAAGGCGGGCACGCGGTCGTCTGCATGCTGCTCGGCTTCTATCTCGCCTCCTCGACCATCGCGCCCACGATCAGCGATCTGACCACGAACATCGCGGGCATGATCGGCAGCATCAAGTTCTGATCCGCCCCGGGACCGTGGGCGGGGAGAGTGTCCGGCTCCCGCTCCCCGCCTGCCCCGTCCGGCCTCCTCGAAACGGACCGGTCCGCGCCGCCGGACGGCGGGGGACCCGGGCCTCGTAGGGTGGGTTCCATGACGGAACTGCCCGACCGGCGTCTGCTCCTGGTGCACGCGCACCCGGACGACGAGTCGATCAACAACGGCGCGACCATGGCCCGGTACGCGGCCGAGGGCGCCCAGGTGACGCTGGTGACCTGCACCCTCGGCGAGGAGGGCGAGGTCATTCCGCCCGAACTCGCCCATCTCGCCCCCGACCGCGAGGGCGGACTCGGTCCCTACCGGACCGGCGAGCTGAGCGCGGCCATGAAGGAGCTGGGCGTCACCGACCACCGCTTCCTGGGCGGCCCCGGGCGGTTCCGCGACTCCGGGATGATGGGCGCCGAGCAGAACCACCGCCCCGGCGCCTTCTGGGCCGCGGACGTCGACGACGCCGCGGATCACCTCGTGGAGGTGATCCGCGAGGTGCGCCCCCAGGTGCTCGTCACCTATGACCCCGACGGCGGGTACGGGCACCCCGACCACATCCGGGCCCATCGCGTGGCCGTGCGCGCCGCGGAGCTGGCCGCGGATCCCGCCCACCGCCCCGACCTCGGCGGCGCGTGGCGGATCGCCAAGACCTACTGGAACCGGGTGCCGCGCCCCGTCGCCGAGGAGGCGTTCGCCCGCCTGCGCGAGGCCCTGCCCGACCTGCCGTTCGACCGGAGCGCCGCCGTCGACGACGTACCGGGCGTGGTCGACGAGGCGACCGTCACCACCGAGATCGACGGCACCGCGTACGCCACGGCCAAGGCCGCCGCGATGCGGGCGCACGCCACCCAGATCACCGTGGACGGACCCTGGTTCGTCCTCTCGAACGAGCTGGCCCAGCCGCTCTTCACCACCGAGTACTACGAACTGGCCGGCGCCCCGCGCCCCGCGGCGCGCGAGCGAGACCTTTTCGAGGGAACCGGCACGACCGGGCGAGGGGCGGATCCGCGATGAGCTCGAACGGACAGCGCGGCGGGGGAAGCATGCTCGCCCAGCCGCTGAAGCCCCCCTCGGGCGGGCGGATCGCCGCCTACCTGGGGCTCTTTCTGCTCGGTGCCGTGGTCGGCGTCGCCGGAGCGCTGGTACAGCCGGGCTGGTTCCCGTTCGGGCTGCTGCTCGCCCTGGCGGGCGCCGCCGGACTCTTCCTGGGCGGCGCGCGGGCGGCGGGCACCCGGGCCGGAGCCGTCGCCCCCGCGGCGGGCTGGGTGGTCGCCGTCGTCCTGCTCACCGCCAGCCGCCCGGAAGGGGACTTCCTCTTCGGCGCGGGCGTCGTCTCGTATCTCTTCCTGCTCGGAGGCATGGCCGTGGCTGTGATGTGCGCCACTCTCGGCCAGGGGCGGCAACCAGGCCCTTCCGGTGCCCGACTTGGCAAGTGACGTACCACTTCGCCGTGTCGGTCCCGTGCGGGTCCCGCGCGAGATTCCTGCACGGTCGAGGTTTGCGGGCCGGACATGGCCAGTATGGTGGTGCGCGCCGCCGAGCTGCCCGAGATGAGGTCGAGTAAACGGGCGGCGGAGCCAACCGGGAGAACCTGCCTTGAGTCGTGAAACTGACAGTTCGTCCTCCGGGCCCAACGGGCGCGGTGGAGCCGCGTACCCGTCGGGGACGCCGCCGTACGGCACCCCCACGGCTTCCGAGAACGGTGCCGACGGGGGCCGCTCGGCCGCCGGCAAGCCGACGGAGGAGCGCAAGACCGAGACAACGCTGACGACACGGATCCGGATCAACATCCCCGGATCGCGGCCCATCCCGCCCGTGGTCGTCCGTACACCCGTCGCCGACGCCGACGCGCCGTCCGAGGGCGGCGACGGCGCCGACACCGGGACACACGCGGTGCCGGGCGCGAGTTCGCCCGCGGGCGCCGCCGGAACGACGGCCACCGCCCCGGCTCCGTCCGCGCCCGCGGACCAGCCCGCGGCGGCCGAGACGAGCAACTGGTTCGCGCCCCGCAAGCCCGGCACGCCCCCCAAGGGCGGGGCGGGCGGCGGCCCGGCCAACGGGGCGGGTGTGCCGGGCGGTTCGGCTCCCGCCGGCCCCGCGCCTTCCGCGCCTGCGGCGGGCACGCCGGGCGCGGGACGGCCCGCGCCGTCCATCGGTGCCGGCCCGCTGGGCATCACCGGTGGCGTCCGGCCCGGCGGCGCGAACGGTGCCGCGCTCCCCGGTGCCACCGGCGCCGGACCCGTGGCCCCCGGTCACGGCGGCGGCACGGGCTCCTTCGACGTCTCCGGGGCGCTGCGCGACACCGGCTCCTTCCCGGCCATAGGTACGTCCGGCGCGTCCGCGGGGTCCGGCGAACCGCGCCGCGACGACCTCCCGTACTTCTCCGAGAGCGGCCGCGGCGGCCCGGCCGGTCCGACCGGCGGTCCCGCCACCGGCGCCGGCCCGCTGCGGCCCCCGGCCGGCGCAGGCGCGGGCCCCGGCAGCCTGGCCGCCCGGTCCGGTCCGGCCCCCGGCAACCGGAACACGGGCCCCGGACACTCCGGCGCGCGCGGCGGCCTGAGCGGCGGTCTCAGCGACGACACCGCGATCCTCACCCCGCAGAAGCCGGCACCCGACCCGGGCCCCGGTGGCTACGGCGCCCCCGCGGACAACGTCTCCGGGCACACGCTGACCAGTGGCATGCCCGTCGTGTCGCCCAGCCAGAACTTCGCCTACGACGGGGAGCCCGACGGCGCCCGGTCGCACACCCCGCCGAAGCTCCCCGAGCCCGTCCGGCAGCCGTCCGCCCCCGCGAAGCAGGCGAAGCCGGCGAAGAAGAAGGGCCGCAACAAGCCGGTACTGCTCGGCGTCCTCGTCGTGGTCCTCGGCGGCGGTGCCTACGGTGCCGGCCTGCTCATGAACCACTCGGACGTGCCCAAGGGCACCACGGTGCTCGGCGTCGACATCGGCGGCGGCACCCGCGACGACGCCGTGAGGAAGCTCGACGACGCCCTCGGCACCCGGACGAACAAGCCGCTCACGCTGTCCGTGGACGGTGACACGGTCCAGCTCAGGCCCGACCAGGCCGGACTCCAGCTCGACAGTCAGGCCACCGTCCGTGCCGCCGCCTCCAGCGACTACAACCCGATCTCCGTGATCGGCTCGCTGTTCGGGCAGGGGCGTGTGGTGGAGCCCGTGATGCCGGTCGACAAGGAGAAGCTGCAGGCCGCCCTGGAGCGCGCCGCGAGCGGCTCGGGTTCGGCGAGCGACGGCACGATCAAGTTCCAGGCGGGCAAGGCCGTCCCGGTCTACGGCAAGGCCGGCAAGGGCATCGACGTCGAACCCTCGCTGCAGGCCGTCCAGGACGCGTACCGCGCCCAGGTGGAGAGCAACACGGCCACGCCGGTGAAGGTCGCCACCACGTCCCGCCAGCCGACGATCAGCAAGACAGAGGTGGACCGGAAGATGTCGACGTTCGCGAACGTCGCCATGTCCGCGAACATCACCGTCCGCACGGACGCGGCCCACACGGTCTCCTTCAGCCCGCAGAAGTCCATCTGGAAGTTCCTGAGCGTCCAGCCCATCCAGGGCAAGCTCGTCGAGCACTACGACCTCAAGGCGCTCGAGGAGCTGTACGGGCACGCCTTCGACGGGGTGACGATCACCAAGGGCGACGGCAGCCAGAAGGCCGTCAGCCCGCAGGACGTGGCCTCGGCCGTCGGCAGGGCGCTCGTCGGGAAGACGGCGACCGACCGCGTCATCACCATCTCCACCAACCCCACCTGACGGGTGTAGCCGGCGCGTGGAGGGCGCCCGGCCGGGACTCCACCGGCCGGGCGCCCTCGCGTCGTTCGGGGCCGCCGACCCGAGAGCCGTCCGCGGCGGCGGAACACGACAGTCGTCCGGGGCGGCCGAACACGACAGTCGTCCGCGGCGGCCCGCCCGACCTCGCCCGACCCCGTCCGGGGCGGCCGGCATGACATTCGTTCGGTCCGTCACATGACATCTGTCATCCGCCGCTCAGGACACACCACACTGCCGCGCGTGCCCCCCTCTCGACCACGATGGACGGCATGACAACGACTGCGGCGACCACCACCACATCGGTGGTCCGGTTCGAATCGGTGACCAAGAGCTACGGGAACGTCCGGGCCGTGGACGGACTGACGCTCGAACTCCACCCGGGCGAAACCGTCGCCCTGCTGGGTCCCAACGGCGCGGGCAAGTCGACCACGCTCGACCTGCTGCTCGGCCTCAAGAACGCCGACAGCGGCACGGTGCGGGTGTTCGGCACCGGCCCGCGCGAGGCGATCGTCGCCGGCCGGGTGGGCGCCATGCTCCAGAGCGGCGGGCTGATGGACGAGGTCACCGTCGGTGAACTGGTCAAGCTCGCCTGCGACCTGCACCCGAGGCCGTACTCCGCGAGCGAGGTCCTCGCCCGCGCGGGTATCACCCAGATCGCCGACCGCAAGGTCAACAAGCTGTCCGGAGGCCAGGCACAGCGTGTCCGCTTCGCCCTCGCCACGGCCGGCGACAGCGACCTGATCGTCCTCGACGAGCCCACCACCGGCATGGACGTCACCGCCCGGCAGGCGTTCTGGGCCACCATGCGCGAACAGGCGGACCAGGGCCGTACGGTCCTGTTCGCCACGCACTACCTGGAAGAGGCCGACGCCATCGCGGACCGCGTGCTCGTCCTGCACCGCGGACGGCTGCTGGCGGACGGCACCGCCGCCGAGATCAAGGCCAAGGCCGGAGCGCGCCGCGTCTCCTTCGACCTGGAGGGCACGATCGACGGGGCCTCGCTGCGCGCGCTGCCCTTCCTCACCTCGGTCACGGTGTCCAGGAGCGGCTCCGCCGCGGGGTCCGGGCAGACCGTCCGCATCCAGTCCTCGGACGCGGACGCGACCGTCCACGCGCTGTACGGGCTAGGCGTCTACCCCCGCAACCTCGAAGTCGCCGGGCTCGGTCTGGAGCAGGCCTTCGTCGCCATCACCGAGGCCGAAGAGGCCACCCGCGGCGCGGCCGAAGCGGCCCCCCGCGCCACCGCCGAGGAGGCCACGTCCAAGTGAACAGTCTCATCAAGCTGGAGATCACCCGCGCCCTGCGCAACCGCAAGTTCCTGTTCTTCTCGGTCGTCTACCCCTCGGCCCTGTTCCTGCTGATCGCGGGCAGCGCCGACAGCACCACGAAGGTGGACGGCACCGGCCTGACCCTGCCGACCTTCTTCATGGTCTCCATGGCCTCCTTCGGCGCCCTGACCGCCGTCCTCATGGGGAACAGCGAGCGCATCGCGAAGGAGCGGGAGAGCGGCTGGGTACGGCAGTTGAGGCTCACCCCGCTGCCCGGCCGCGGCTACGTGTTCGCCAAGACGGCCAGCGCCGCCGTGATCAGCCTGCCGTCGATCGTGATCGTCTTCGTGGTCGCCGCGGCGGTGAAGGACGTACGCCTGGACGTCTGGCAGTGGTTCGCGCTCACCGGCGTGATCTGGGCCGGCAGCCTGGTCTTCGCCGCCCTCGGTGTCGCCATCGGCTATCTCGCCAGCGGAGACGCGGTCCGGCCGATCACGATGATCGTCTACTTCGGTCTGTCGATGCTCGGCGGCCTGTGGATGCCGACGACGACCTTCCCCGACTGGCTCCAGAACATAGCCAAATGGCTCCCCACCCACGCGTACGCTGCCCTGGGGCAGGCCATCGAACTGGGGAACGCCCCGCACGCGAAGGACATCGCCATCCTCGCCGTGTCCTTCGCCCTCTTCGCGGGCGGCGCGGCCTGGCTGTACCGGAAGGACACGCTGAAGGCGTGAACGCCATGACGGAAGACCCGCTGCCCGACGCGGCCCGCACGGACCGGATCGTGCGGCTGGGACAGTCCCCGCGCAACGTCCGCGAGGCGCTGCGCAAGTCGGTGTGGATCGTCATCTGGCTGGTGTTCCTCAGCTCGCCGGTCCACGACCTCGTCTCCGGCCACCACACGTCCGGGGCCACCGCGGCCGGCTGGGTGGGCCTCGCGGCCTTCGTCGCGGTCTATCTGACCCTGGTCTTCCGGCACATGGGCAAGGCCTTCACGGGCTCCCTGGCCGTCGCCCTCATGGTGCTGGGCCTCGGTGCTCTGGCCGTCGTCCTGTGCCTGACGCTCGGAGCGCCGTGGCTCGGCCTGTTCGTGTACGTCTCGGTCGCGTGCGGGACGACGTTCCCGTTGCGCGTCTCGTACTGGACCATCCCGCTGACCGCCGTCGTGATGCTGCTCGTCGGGCTGCACGGCGGCGAGGAGGACGCGCGCAACCTCGTCCTGCTCGTCGTCCTCATCGGCTTCGCGATGACCGGCGTGCGGCAGCTCGTCCTCACGACGGTGGAACTGCGCAAGGCACGGGCCACCGTCGCCCAGCTCGCCGCGAACGAGGAACGCCTGCGGCTCGCCCGCGACCTGCACGACCTGCTCGGCCACTCGCTCTCGCTGATCACGCTGAAGAGCGAACTGGCCGGGCGGATGCTCCCCGGCCATCCCGACAAGGCGGCCCAGCAGGTCGCCGACATCGAACAGGTCAGCCGCCAGGCCCTGGTGGACGTGCGCGAGGCGGTCACCGGCTATCGCAGGCCCCGGCTGGCCGGTGAACTCGCGGGCGCCCAGGTCGCGTTGACCGCGGCCGACGTGATCGCCGACCTGCCTGCCGAACCCGGCCTCGACGGCGTGCCCGAGGAGACCGAGTCCGCGCTGGCCTGGGCGCTGCGCGAGGCGGTCACCAACGTCGTACGGCACAGCGGCGCCCGGCGCTGCACCGTCGAGCTCGTCCGCCGCCAGACTTTGGACGGTCCCGTGCTCGAACTCTCGGTGGAGGACGACGGGTCGGGCGGCACCTCGGGCGCGGCACCCGGCAACGGCCTGACCGGGCTGACCGAACGCCTGGAGAAGGCGGGCGGATCGATGGAGGCGGGCCGTGTCCGGCACGGATTCCGGCTGGTGGCACGGGCACCGCTGGAGGGCGGCCGGGCCCCTGCGGGCGCGGGGGACGACCCCGTAGGATCCGGGGCATGAGCCGCACGATCAAGGTCCTGCTCGCCGAGGACCAGTCGATGGTCCGCGAGGCGCTGGCCGCCCTGCTGGGACTGGAGCCGGACATCGAGGTGGTCGCCCAGGTGGCGCGCGGCGACGAGGTGCTGGCGGCGGCCCGTGCCCACGACGTGGACGTGGCGCTCCTCGACATCGAGATGCCGGGCATGACGGGCATAGAGGCGGCGGCCGAGGTCCACAAGGAGCTTCCGGGCGTCAAGCTGCTCATCCTCACCACCTTCGGCCGCCCCGGCTATCTGCGCAGCGCCATGGAGTCCGGCGCCGACGCCTTCCTCGTCAAGGACGCCCCCGCCGCCCAACTCGCCGCGGCCGTACGCAAGGTGCTGGACGGCGAGCGCGTCATCGACCCCACCCTGGCGGCGGCCGCGCTCGCCGAGGGCGCCAACCCCCTGACCGACCGCGAACGCGAGGTCCTCCGCGCCGCCGCCGACGGCTCCACCAACGCCGAACTGGCCAAGGCCCTCCACCTCTCCCAGGGCACCGTCCGCAACTACCTCTCGACCGCGATCCAGAAACTCGCGGTACGCAACCGGGCGGAGGCGGTACGGATCGCGCGGGAGAAGGGCTGGCTGTAGCCGCTCGCGGCGAGGCTCCAGGTTCACGCGTCGATCATCCGGGGCTCACGGCGGCCGGAGTTCTGAGGCGACATCAAAAAGCCTTGGTCTTATGCGCTTTGGCGTCGTCCGCCAGGCCGTTCCGGCCGCGGCAGTCACCGATGGAAGCTCCACCACGGTCACCGTCACCGGTGGCGTCGGACCCGCCGTCCCGGCGGTCATCCTCCCGGGCGCGGCCTTCGTGGCCGCCCTCGCCGGCTACGCCCCCCCGGTGCCGTGGGCGGCCGTGAGCTCGGTATCACCAGTACGAAAGGATGTTCCTCATGGCGGAAGACGATTTTGAGGCTCAGGCGGAACGACAGTTGGCGGCGGGAGACCCCGGCGCGGCTCTGACCCTGTATCTGAGGGCGTGGGCCGGCCCGGACGACGAGGTCGCGGAGAAGGTCCTGGACCTCGTCCACGAGTGGGGCGACATCGACACCGCGCTGGAGCTGATCGCCGCGGCCGCGGAGGCGGGCAACTCCGGGGCGTACGAGGCCCTGGCGGATCTGCTGATTCAGCTCGACCAGCCCGAGGAGGCGGTCTCGGCCCTTGAGCAGGCCGCCCGCGGTGGCCGCGACGTCACCCTGTGGACCGCCTCGGTCCTGGCCGACGAGGTCGGGGACAGGGCGCACGCGGAGAAGTACTACAAGCAGGCGCTGGCCGAGGGCAACCCTCAGGCGCTCAACGACTACGGCGCGTTCCTGAGCGAGGACGACGAACGGCTCGACGAGGCCGCCGATCTGCTGGGCCGGGCGATCAGCCAGGGCGACACCATGGCGGCCGGCAACCTCGGCCGGCTCCTGGCCGACCAGGAGGAGTACGCGGAAGCCGTCCCCTGGCTGCGGAAGGCTCTCGAGGCCGGAGAGCGATCGGTCCTGGTCGTGCTCGGCGAGGCCGAGAACGCCGTCGGTGACATGGAGGCGGCCGGCACCCACCTGCGGGAGGCCCTCACCGAGGAGCTCTCCGGCGCCCACTTCGCCTACGCGCTCCACCTGTCCGACAACGGCTCCCACCAGGAGGCCGTGGGCCACTACGAGGCCGCCGCGGAGGAGGACGGGGAGACCAACGCCTACCTGAACCTCGCACTCCTCCACGAGGAGCTGGAGCAGTGGGAACAGGCCGACCGCCGTTACCGGGACGCGATCGAGCACCAGGACGAAGTCGCCTTCGTCAACTACGCGCAGTTCCTCTCGGAGCAGGGCCGGGACGGCGAGATCGGCGCGCTGCTCGCCCCGGCGTCCGAACTCGACCTCGATCCGGAGGACATGGAGGAACTGCGGGCTCTCGCCGGGAAGCAGCGCCCCGACGCGTCCTGACCGGCCCTCGCGTGGGCGGGCCGGGCCGGGGGGAATCTTCATCCCGGCAGGGTGTGGGGTGCGGGAACGGGCCGGGCGGCCGTTCCCGCACCCCCGCCCCCTCAGTTGAGCATCGCCCGTGCCGCGTGGGCCTGTTGGCGGACCCGGGACGCGGCCGGTTCGTCGACCGCCGCCACCACGTCGGCGTAGGCGTCGAGTTCGGCGGCCCCGGCCAGGAAGTCTCCACGCTCGACAAGGAGTTGGGCCCGCTCGTAACGCAGCCGCGCCGGGTGCGAGGGCAGCAGCAGGGACAGCTCCACCGACCACAGGGCCACGTCGGAGCGCTCGGGCCGGGCGGCGGCCCAGGCCCGGATGTTGTTCAGGACGCGCAGCACGACGTCGAGCGGGTCGGCGGGGGCGAGCATCGACGGGTCGAGCGGGGCGCCGGTCGCGCCCGCGACGAGGAGCTGCGCGTCGGAGCCGGTCAGGACGCGCCCGCCGTCGAAGGGGTCGGCCAGCACCTGCTCCTCGGGCGGTCCGAAGCCCACCACGAAGTGACCGGGGAGCGCGACCCCGTACACCGGCGCCCCGGCCCGCCGCGCGACCTCCATCCACACCACCGAGAGCAGGATGGGCAGCCCGCGCCGCCGGCGCAGCACCGCGTGCAGCAGGGAGGATTCGAGCCGTTGGTAGTCGCCCGGTGAGCCCCGGTATCCCAGGTGTCCGCCGAGGAGTTCGGCGAGGGCGGTCGCCCAGCCACGAGGGCCGCCCGGACGGAAGGGCAGCCGGCCCGCCAGCTCGTCCAGCAGGATCTGCGCCGCGTCGATCCCGGCGTCGTCCAGGGTCCCGTCCGCCGCGGCGCCCACCAGCAGGCACAGCTCCGCCGGATCGGGCCGCTCGGCCCGCGCCTCGTCGGCGAACCGGCGCCGTACCTCGTCGGCCCGGTCGGGCTCGGGCGGCTGGGGGGAACGCATAGGTGGCTCGTGCCCCGTCACGTCGATCGATACGGCTCGACACCCGCACCGGCATCGCCGGACGGCCCGCGGTAGTGGTGGTACGCGTGATGCGGGGCGAACCCCATGCGGGCGTAGAGCTCCCGCGCCCCGGAGTTGTCCGCCTCCACCTGGAGCCAGGCCGCCGAGGCGCCCTCCTCCAGGGCCCGGCCGGCCAGGGCGGCCATGACGGCGGTGGCGAGGCCGCGGCGGCGCAGGTCCGGATCGACCTCCACGGCGGCGAAACCGGCCCAGCGGCCGTCGACGACACACCGCCCGATCGCCGCGGGAGCCGCGCCCCCGTCACCGGGAACCGTCGCGAACCACACCGAGGGACCGCCGCCCAGCACCT
The DNA here is from genome assembly GCF_053600395.1 of Streptomyces sp. NPDC005070. Classification (NCBI taxonomy): domain Bacteria; kingdom Bacillati; phylum Actinomycetota; class Actinomycetes; order Kitasatosporales; family Streptomycetaceae; genus Streptomyces; species Streptomyces sp. NPDC005070. The sequence continues at coordinate 37,280 of NZ_JBSFZS010000054.1, forward strand.
TCAGGGCCACCTCGCCGACGCCCTTGCGCTGATAGCGGCCCAGCCACGCCTCGTCGGCCGTGCGGGAGAGCGTCACCCCGGGCGCCTCCCGGTCCGCGACCGGCGCCAGTGCCCCGGTCCACAGCTCGGCGGTCACCTCGCGCGTCCAGCCGCGTGCCTCCAGCTCCGCGCAGAGGAGTTCCTGCGTGCCCTCGGCACCGGTGGCGGTCTGGACGAAGGCGGGCAGGTCACGGGCCGCGTACCAGTCCCGTACGTACGCGAGCGCACGGTCGAGCGGCACGCCCGGGTCGCCCAGCGGCAGCACGGAGTTGGCGCGCCGGGTGAACCCGCCCGCCGCCCGCAGCTCCCAGCCGCCGAGCCGCTCGCTCTCCACCGGCGGCCAGGCCCGCGCGGCGACGCGCGCCAGTTCCTCGTAGGACGCCGCGGGACCGCGCCGCCGGGCCGGGGCGGACGGCACGACCTTGGCCGCGACCAGGGAGGACTCCGCGATCCGGACCTGCTCCCCGGTCCGTCGTGTGATCAGCAGCACACCGTTGTCCCATGATGTGAGAACACCGACCGTATCGGTGAACTTCTCCACCGTGTCTCCATCGTCGGTCAGGCGCCGTACCGAGACGCGTTTCCCCACGTCAGCGGCGGTGACGCGGACCTCCAGGCGGCCGGCGGCAGAGAATTCCACAGGTCAGTTCACCCCTCCTGTTCGGATCATGCCCAAGAACGGAGATACTAGGGGCGGGCATCGACTACGCCGCGCTCCCGCGCGCCAGGCGGCGGAGCCTACGACAGGCCCGCCAGCGCCCTATCGAGGAGGAACGACAGCGTGACCTACGTCATCGCGCAGCCTTGTGTCGACGTCAAGGACAAGGCGTGCATCGAGGAGTGCCCGGTCGACTGCATCTACGAGGGCTCCCGGTCCTTGTACATCCACCCGGACGAATGCGTCGACTGCGGAGCCTGTGAGCCGGTGTGCCCGGTCGAGGCGATCTTCTACGAGGACGACACTCCGGAGGAGTGGAAGGACTACTACAAGGCGAACGTCGAGTTCTTCGACGAGCTCGGCTCGCCGGGCGGTGCCAGCAAGCTCGGTCTGATCGAGCGCGACCACCCCTTCGTCGCCGCGCTGCCGCCGCAGAACCAGTAGTCGCCGCGCTGCCGCCGCAGAACCAGCGGGCGGCCTGCATGCGCGCCGCCTCGGTCCCGTACGGCCTGGATCCTCCGGTCGCTGTACGGGACCGAGGCGTTTGCGGTGCCCGCCCGCGCGCATCCGTGCAGTGGCCCGTACCCGCGCGTACGGGTCGTACGTACGAGAAAGTGAGCCTGATCCCGTGTCCGCAGTCTCCGACCGGCTTCCCACCTTCCCCTGGGACAAGCTGGAGCCTTTCAAGGCGACCGCCGCAGCTCACCCGGGCGGCATCGTCGACCTGTCCGTCGGCACCCCGGTCGACCCGGTGCCCGAGCTGATCCAGAAAGCTCTGGTCGCGGCCGCGGACTCGCCCGGCTATCCCACGGTGTGGGGCACGCCCGAGCTACGGGACGCGCTCACGGGCTGGGTGGAGCGACGGCTCGGCGCGCGGGACGTCACCCACCGGCATGTCCTGCCGATCGTCGGCTCCAAGGAACTGGTCGCCTGGCTGCCGACCCAGCTCGGCCTCGGTCCCGGCGACAAGGTCGCCCACCCGCGCCTCGCCTACCCGACGTACGAGGTCGGCGCGCGGCTCGCCCGGGCGGAGCACGTGGTCTACGACGACCCGACCGAGCTGGACCCGACGGGCCTGAAGCTGCTGTGGCTGAACTCCCCGTCGAACCCGACCGGCAAGGTGCTGTCCGCCGCGGAGCTCACCCGGATCGTCGCCTGGGCCCGCGAGCACGGCGTCCTCGTCTTCTCCGACGAGTGCTACATCGAGCTGGGCTGGGAGGCCGACCCGGTCTCGGTGCTGCACCCCGACGTGTGCGGCGGCTCCTACGAGGGGATCGTCTCGGTCCACTCGCTGTCCAAGCGCTCGAACCTGGCCGGCTACCGCGCCGCGTTCCTCGCGGGCGACCCCGCCGTGCTCGGCGAGCTCCTCGCGATCCGCAAGCACGGCGGCATGATGACCTCCGCGCCGACCCAGGCCGCCGTGGTCGCCGCGCTCTCGGACGACACGCACGTCCGGGAGCAGCGCGAGCGCTACGCGGCCCGCCGCACCGCCCTGCGCGAGGCCCTCCTGGGCCACGGCTTCCGGATCGAGCACAGCGAGGCGAGCCTCTACCTCTGGGCGACCCGGGACGAGTCCTGCTGGTCCACGGTGGCCCACCTGGCCGAGCTGGGCATCCTGGTGGCCCCCGGCGACTTCTACGGCGAGGCGGGCGAGCGGTTCGTCCGCGTGGCCCTCACCGCCTCGGACGAGCGGGTGGCGGCGGCGGTGGAACGCCTGCGCTGACCGGCCGAGGGGCGGGAGCGCCCGCGCCGATCGGTGAAACGGGGTCCGGGGAAGCGAATCCCCGGACCCCGTCGCCGTACGCCCCGTCGGGCTAGCCCAGCGGCAGGCCCTTCAGCGGGAGCTGTCCCGTCGGCAGGCCGCCCTTGGTCACGGCGTCCGTCGGCAGGCCGCCCGCGGACGCGGCCTTCGCGGTGTCACCGACGAGCCCTCCGGCCTGGCCGGCCGCGGCCCCGGCCACCTTCCGCGCGGCGGGCGCCGCCTTCTTGGCGACCTTGGCTCCGGCCTTGCCCGCGGGCGGCAGGGCCTTCTCGACCGCCGCGCCGCCGGTCGTGCCGGCGATCCCGGTGGCGCGGTGCGTGGCTCCGTCGAGCGAGGGGCCGACGTTCGCCCCGTCCAGGGCGGTCAGCCCGCCGAGGCCGGGGGTGGGCGGCAGGTCGACGGCCGCGCTCGCGGAGCCGGCCGCGCCCACCACGGGCGCCGCTCCGGCCGCGACGAGCAGCACGACACGGGCGATCCGGCGGGTCAGGGAGAGGGACATGGTGCTCCTTAGACGGAAGGGAACGGGAATCGTCCTGCCGGAGCCGATCGGCCGAGTCGATCGGGAGGTGATCGTTCCGGGCCCGGACGCAGTGACTACCGCTCGAAGTCCGCGAAGGTTGCGGTGGCCCGCCGTAAAGAGTTGGCAATGCGTCGCATTATCGGTTGTGGATAAAAACGGGCAAACGATACCCGGTCAAAGGGCCCGCGGAGTCGCCGCGGTCCTTTGCTCCCAAGGGTTTTCACGCGCCGGGGGTGAGTGCCCGAAAGGGCGCGCACATCGCCGGCCCCCGAAGTCCGCGTCCTCCCCAGGGGTGAGGTCCCGTACTACTGCCCGGTCATGATCCGGACCTCGGCCGCGGTGTCCCCCGCCTCCGTGCCGCTCTTGTCGTCGGCCGTGCGCCACGAGCCCTCCGCGGTCCCCGCGGTCCACTCGCGCCCCGCGTACGACACCCGGTCGATGTGCAGGGCCGAGGAGTTGGCGACGGCCCAGTGCGCCAGCTCCCACCCGCGGCGGAGCTCCGTGGCACCGGAGCCGGACCCCTCGCGCACGGGGACGGTCACGGTCCGGCCGGCGCTCCCCGTGGCGACGGGGGCCGGAGAGGCCGAGGAGGCGGAGGAATCCGTGGAGACCGGGGAATCCGAGGGGGCCGCGGACTTCGGGGCGGCCGGTGCCGGTGACACGGCGGAACCCGCGGCGTCCACCGTGGCACCCGCCTCCTGGAACACATCCCGTCCGAAGTCCCGCGCGAGCGCGGCGCGCACCGGCGCCGGGCCGCCCGCCGGAGTCGTCGCGGCCGGGCGCCCCTGACAGGTCAGCGTGGCCGCCGCGCGGCCGGTCAGGGCGGCGGCGAGCAGCGTGGCGTCCGGCTCGTGCTTGGCGTACGCCTGCGGGAAGCCGCTGTGCTGCACCCGCTGCGCCGCGACCGTGAGCGGCAGCCGCGAGTACCCGGGCACCTTGGCCAGGTGCTCGTAGAAGATGCCCGACGCGTACGTCGGGTCCATGATCTGCTTCTCCGTGCCCCAGCCCTGCGACGGGCGCTGCTGGAACAGACCGAGGGAGTCCCGGTCGCCGTGCCGGATGTTGCGCAGCCCCGATTCCTGGAGCGCCGTCGCGAGGGCGATGGCCACCGCGCGCTCGGGCATGCCGCGGGAGGTGCCGATCGCCGAGATCGTCGCCGCGTTCACCGCCTGTTCGGGAGTGAACTCGTAGGACGCGCCGTCGCCGTTTGCGGAGACGACCTTGCACCGGGGCGCGCCCACGCCGCCCGTGAGGTACTGCACGCCGAGGTAACCCGCGACCGCGAGCAGGACCACGAGGGCCCCGCCGAAACGCAGGAGGCGACGGCGGCGTCGCCGGACAGGAGGGGGGGACGGCTCAGACACGCGTACAAGGTACTGGAGAGCGCTGTGGGCGAACCCTGGGGCTGTGGACAACGGCGGCGCGGCCGGGGGATACGACCGCATCCGGCTGCTTTCGGTACCCCCGGGCCGGGCGCGCTAGGGTCGGCGCCATGGCCGACACCCCGCTTGACCTCACCCTCGACGCAGCCGAGCTCACCGCGCGGCTCGTCGACTTCCGCTCCGAGAGCGGCGACGAGAAGCCGCTCGCGGACGCCGTCGAGACGGCCCTGCGCGCCCTGCCGCATCTGACGGTCGACCGGTACGGCAACAACGTCGTGGCCCGCACGAACCTCGGCCGCGCCGAGCGGGTCGTCCTGGCCGGTCACGTCGACACCGTGCCGATCGCCGGCAACGTGCCCTCCCGCCTCGACGAGAACGGCGTGCTGTGGGGCTGCGGCACCTGCGACATGAAGTCGGGCGTCGCCGTCCAGCTCCGTATCGCGGCCACCGTCCCCGAGCCCAACCGGGACCTCACCTTCGTCTTCTACGACAACGAGGAGGTCGCGGCCGATCTGAACGGGCTGAAGCATGTGGCCGAGGCCCACCCCGAGTGGCTGCGGAGCGACTTCGCGGTCCTCCTGGAGCCCTCCGACGGACAGGTCGAGGGCGGCTGCCAGGGCACGCTGCGAGTCCTGCTGAAGACCAAGGGCGAACGGGCCCACTCGGCCCGGAGCTGGATGGGCTCGAACGCGATCCACGCGGCCTCCCCGATCCTGGCCGCGCTGGCCGCGTACGAGCCGCGCTACCCGGTGATCGACGGTCTGGAGTACCGCGAGGGCCTGAACGCGGTGAACATCTCCGGAGGGGTCGCCGGCAACGTCATCCCCGACGAGTGCGTCGTCACCGTCAACTTCCGCTACGCGCCCGACCGCACCGAGGAGGAGGCGATCGAGCACGTCCGCGAGGTCTTCGCCGACTGCGGTGTGGCGGAGTTCGTCGTCGACGACCACAGCGGTGCCGCCCTCCCCGGCCTGTCCCACCCGGCGGCCGCCGCGTTCATCGAGGCGGTGGGGGGCACCCCGCAGCCCAAGTACGGCTGGACGGACGTCTCCCGTTTCAGCGGCCTCGGCATCCCGGCGGTCAACTACGGCCCCGGCAATCCGCACCTGGCCCACAAGCGGGACGAGCGAGTGGAAACGGCCAAGATCCTCGCGGGCGAACAGCGCCTGCGCGACTGGCTCACCGCCTGAGGACCGGCCCGTACCCGTCGGCTGTTCACGGCGGACATGCCCACGTCCCCCCGCCGTAACCAGCGGAGATCTACGCTGGGGCGGAACGACCTTCCCCCGCACCGGTTTTCGGCCGGAGCGGGGGAGATCCGTACGCGGAGGGAGTGGACATGGCTACTGGCAACCCGGAGGGCAAGAAGCGGCCACCGGACGAGCAGCGGCTGGGCCCGGTGCTGCGCAGGCGGGACCAGGTTCAGGCGAGCACCACGGACCAGCGTCTGCTGGACGCCGGCGGTCCTTCGGACTGGGTGCACACCGATCCCTGGCGTGTTCTGCGCATCCAGTCGGAGTTCATCGAAGGCTTCGGCACCCTGGCCGAACTCCCGGCCGCGATCAGTGTGTTCGGCTCGGCGCGGACCCCGGTCGACTCGGCCGAGTACGAGGCGGGTGTCGCTCTCGGCCGCGGTCTGGTGGACGCCGGGTTCGCGGTGATCACCGGTGGCGGACCGGGTGCCATGGAGGCCGCCAACAAGGGCGCCCTGGAGGCGAAGGGCATCTCCGTCGGCCTCGGCATCGAGCTTCCCTTCGAGCAGGGACTGAACCCGTACGTCGACATCGGCCTGAACTTTCGCTACTTCTTCGTGCGAAAAATGATGTTCGTCAAGTACGCCCAGGGGTTCGTGGTCCTGCCCGGCGGCCTCGGCACCCTCGACGAGCTCTTCGAGGCGCTCACGCTGGTCCAGACCCAGAAGGTCACCCGCTTCCCCATCGTGCTGTTCGGCACGGAGTACTGGGGCGGCCTGGTGGACTGGCTCAAGAACACCCTCGTCGCCCAGGGCAAGGCGGCCGAGAAGGACTTGATGCTGTTCCACGTGACCGACGACGTGCACGAAGCGGTGGCGCTGATGTCGAAGGAGGCCGGCCGCTAGCGTTCACGGGCGGGGGTACGGCCGTACCCCCGCCCCGTCCGCTACGCCAGTCCGCGCCGGGCCACCGCCGGCGGCCGGTGCCCGGCGATCGACGCCACCATGGCCAGCACCTGACGGGTCTCCGCGACCTCGTGGACGCGGTACACCTGCGCTCCCAGCCACGCCGAGACCGCGGTCGTCGCCAGCGTCCCGAGGACCCGCTCCTTGACCGGCTTGTCGAGCGTCTCGCCGACGAAGTCCTTGTTGGAGAGCGAGACGAGAACCGGCCACCCGGTGGAGACCATCTCCCCGAGCCGCCGCGTCGCCTCCAGACTGTGCCGGGTGTTCTTCCCGAAGTCGTGCCCGGGATCGATGAGCACCGACTCACGGGGCACCCCGAGGGCGACCGCGCGCTCCGCGAGGCCGAGCGTGACCCGCAGGATGTCCGCCATCACGTCCTCGTAGGCGATCCGGTGCGGACGGGTGCGCGGCTCGGACTCCCCGGCGTGCGTGCACACGAGCCCCGCCCCGTACCGGGCGGCCACCTCGGCCAGCCGGGGATCGACCCCGCCCCAGGCGTCGTTGAGCAGGTCTGCGCCGGCCTCGCAGACCGCCTCGCCGACCTCGTGCCGCCAGGTGTCGACGCTGATGACCACATCCGGGAAGCGGCGGCGCACCTCGGCGACGAAGCCGACCGTCCGCCGCGCCTCCTCCTCGGCGGTGACCTCCTCGCCGGGACCGGCCTTGACCCCGCCGATGTCGATGATGGCGGCCCCCTCGGACACCGCCTGCTCCACGCGCGCGAGAGCGGGCTCGTCGCGGAAGGTGGCCCCCTGGTCGTAGAAGGAGTCCGGGGTCCGGTTCACGATCGCCATGATCACCGGCTCGTGCGCCTCGAATTCGCGCCTGCCCAGCCTGAGCATCCCCTGTGACCTCTCCCCGTCAGTCGCACCGATAAGCCGCCTGCGACCTTAACTGTCACACTCGCATGGCACGATCGGAGCCTGACACTTCCAGCGTCAGACTGCTTTCGTCAGCACCAGAAATTTCGCGCCGACGCGACCCGCGCCGGCACCAGAGCGTGGGGACCTCAGCGATGTTCATGTTCTTGTTCCTGGTCGTCGCCCTCGCCGTCGTGGTCGCCGCGGTGACCCTGTCCGTGGTGGGCGGCGGTGAGAGCGCGCCCCTTCCCGACGCCGAGCCCGAGCGGCTGCACGATCCGCTGCCGTACGACCGCCCGGTGCACAAGGGGGACGTGGACGCCCTGCGTTTCGCCGTCACCGTGCGCGGCTACCGCATGACGGACGTCGACGACGCCCTGGGCCGGCTCGGCGCCGAGATCGGCGAGCGGGACGCCCGGATCGCCGATCTGGAGTCGGCGCTCGCGGGGGCCCGCGCGGCGAGCAGCACCACCTCGCTGCGCAAGCACCCCGAGGACGAGCGGTGAGCGACGCGCTGGCCGGACCCGACGGACTGCTGCGCTGCCCCTGGGCGCTGTCCACCGAGGACTACGTGGCGTATCACGACGAGGAGTGGGGCAGGCCCGTCCACGGCGACGACGCCCTCTACGAGCGGCTGTGCCTGGAGGCCTTCCAGTCGGGGCTGTCGTGGATCACCATCCTGCGCCGCCGCGCCGGCTTCCGCGCGGCCTTCGCGGACTTCGAGATCGCCAAGGTCGCGATGTTCACGGAGGCCGACGAGGAGCGCCTGCTCGCCGACCCGGGGATCATCCGCAACGGTGCCAAGATCCGGGCGACCGTCGCCAACGCGCGCGTGCTGGCCGGGTGGGCCCCGGGCGAGCTGGACGAGCTCGTCTGGTCCTTCGCCCCCGACCCCACCTCGCGTCCGGCCCCCGAGCGGCTCTCCGACGTACCGGCGGTCACCGACGAGTCGACCGCCCTGTCCAAGGCGCTCAAGAAGCGCGGCATCCGCTTCGTGGGCCCGACGACGGCGTACGCCCTGATGCAGGCGTGCGGCCTGGTGAACGACCACCTGGCCGACTGCGCGGTGCGCGACGCCGGCTGACCGCGACGCCCTCACAGGCGTGCAGAGAGCCCGCCGCGGGCCGAACACACGGTCCGCGGCGAACCCCCGGAGGTTCAGCGCCCCAGGTACTTGGGCTTCTCCTTGTTCACGAACGCCTGGACCGCGATGGCGTGGTCCTCGGAGGCACCGGCCCGCGCCTGGAGCTCGTCCTCCTTCTCCAGGGTCTCCTCCAGCGAGTGGGTGAGCCCGAAGGCGACGGACTCCTTCAGGGCCGCGTATGCCAGCGTCGGCCCGGAGGCCAGGGCACGCGCCACCTTCTCCGCCTCGGCCCGTACCTCGCCGGCCGGAACCAGCCGGTTCGCGATGCCCAGCTCGTACGCCTCCTGGGCGCTGATGCTGCGCGGGAAGAGCAGCAGATCGGCGGCACGGCTCGGGCCGATCACCCGCGGCAGCGTCCAGGAGATCCCCGAGTCGGCGGTCAGCGCGACACCGGCGAAGGACGTGTTGAAGGCGGCCGTGTCGGCGACGACGCGGTAGTCCGCGGCCAGCGCGAAACCGAACCCGGCCCCGGCCGCGACACCGTTGACCCCGGCCACCACGGGCTTCGCGGCGCCGACCAGCGCCCGCACGATGGGGTTGTAGTGCTCGCGGACGGTCCTCATCGTCCCGCCCGAACCCGACTCCCGGTCGGCGGCCAGCAGCCCGATGTGCTCCTTGAGGTCCTGGCCGACGCAGAACGCCCGGTCGCCGGCCGCGGTCAGCAGGATGGCCCGTACGGCGTCGTCCGCGGCGGCCGCCTGCGCCGCGTCCCGGAAGGCGACCTTGGTCTCGACGTTCATCGCGTTCATCGCCTCGGGGCGGTTCAGTGTGATCGTCGCGAGTCCGTCGCTCACCTCGTAGAGCACGGTGTCGGCCATGGTGGGTCCCTTCCGGGGGTCGCGGCTCGTCGTACCGGCCGGTACGTCCTGTGTCCGATGACAGCATGGCGGAGATCACCGGCGGTGGCGCGGGGCCTCCATGTGACCTGCGTCAAAGAATTCCGCGCCGCGAAGGCCGATGCGGCGGCGCAGTATCGCAGCCACATCGCCGAATTGGGTGGTTTTGCTCAAGCGCGTTGCGCAAGCGATGCAGACTGATGTTGGTCATCGGGTCCTGAGATGCGAGATAATGGCCTGGAAGCAATGTGTTCGATGCCGGTGACGTGTGTCCTATGAGAGGACGTGCGTGCCCTCCGAGGGGGCCGTCGGCGACGATGAGCTGGTTTCAGGAAGGGGAACGAGCATGGCGGCCATGAAGCCGCGGACGGGCGATGGCCCGCTCGAGGTGACCAAGGAGGGGCGGGGCATCGTCATGCGCGTTCCGCTCGAAGGCGGCGGACGGCTCGTCGTCGAGCTGACCCCTGACGAGGCCGACGCACTCGGCGACGCCCTCAAGAAGGTCGTCGGCTGACGCGGAACGCGACCCTTACCTCTTTCGGCTTCCCCGGTACCGCACATGGTGCCGGGGAAGCCGTTTTTTCACCGTAGTACGGGACTGCCGCGCCGCCTCGAACGGCGGGAAAAGGCAGGTCAGCGCTTGACCGCGCACAGCAGGCCGTCGCCCACCGGCAGCAGTGAGGGCACCAGCTCCTGACTCTCGCGCACCGCGCGCAGCAGCTCGCGCAGCCGGGTCACCTCGACCGGCTGCGGCCCCGAGTCCACGGTGCGGCCGTCCGCGAAGACGCCCTCGAAGGCGACGAGCCCGCCCGGGCGCAGCAGGCGCAACGATTCAGCGAGGTAGTCCAGGCTCTCCAGCCGGTCGCCGTCGCAGAACACCAGGTCGTATCCGGCGTCCGCTAGACGGGGCAGGACGTCCAGCGCGCGGCCGGGGATGAAGCGCGCCCGGTTGCTGGCGAACCCGGCGGCGCGGAAGGCCTGGCGGGCGAACTGCTGGCGCTCCGGCTCCGGATCGACGGTGGTCAGTACCCCGTCCGGCCGCATGCCGTGCAGAAGATGAATTCCGGAGACGCCGGTCCCGGTACCTATCTCGGCGACCGCCTTCGCGTCCACGGTGGCGGCGAGCATGCGCAGCGCGGCGCCCGTGCCGGGTGCCACCGAGCGCAGGCCGGCCTCGTGAGCCCGGTCCCGGGCCCAGCGCAGCGCCTCGTCCTCGGCGACAAAGGCGTCGGCGAACGCCGCCCAGCTCGTCTGCCGGTTGCCGGTAATGACCCTCTCCTGTCCCCGTGGTTGCCTGGGCGTGACTGTATCCGTTGGTGCTGGGAACCTGCGGATGGGACCGGGCGTTTAGAAGGGTGGGAGAACCGAGCGGGGGGAAGTCGATGAGTCGGTACACGGAGCGGGGCCGCGGGGGGACACCGGCGCATCCATATGAGCCGGTATCAATTTCCCGTAAAACCGCTTATCCGGAGCTAACGGGCGAGGTGGCTATGGTAGGGGCTCCACTGGACACCACCAGAGCCGACAGGGGAGGTGCGGCTGCGCCTGTGGATCGGGGAGGAGTGCTGCGGCGCCTGCTCAGATCGACCGGTGAGCCGAAATCCGTGACCGACAACGCCGATCAGCTCCCCGTTGCTGCCCCCGCGCAGACCGCGACGTTCACCACCGACGCGGAGGCGCAGGCATGGACTCCGCCCACCTGGGAGGAGATCGTCAGCACCCACAGCGGTCGCGTCTACCGTCTCGCCTACCGCCTCACGGGCAACCAGCACGACGCCGAGGACCTCACCCAGGAAGTCTTCGTCCGCGTCTTCCGCTCGCTGTCGACCTACACGCCCGGCACCTTCGAGGGCTGGCTCCACCGCATCACCACGAATCTCTTCCTCGACATGGTGCGGCGCAAGCAGCGCATCCGCTTCGACGCTCTCGGCGACGACGCGGCCGAGCGGCTGCCCAGCCGTGAGCCCTCCCCGCAGCAGGTCTTCAACGACGCGCACTTCGACGCCGATGTCCAGCAGGCGCTGGACACCCTCGCGCCCGAGTTCCGCGCCGCCGTCGTCCTCTGCGACATCGAGGGACTGTCCTACGAGGAGATCGCCGCGACCCTGGGCGTCAAGCTCGGCACGGTCCGTTCCCGGATCCACCGCGGCCGCTCCCAGCTCCGCAAGGCCCTGGCACACCGGTCTCCCGAGGCCCGCGCCGAGCGTCGCTCGTTCGCGGCCCGTGTGCCCGTGCTGGGGGGAGGGGGCGCGACCGCGTGAGTGGAACCCGTCCCACCCCAGCCGAGCAGCACCTCGGGGACCGACTTTCCGCCCTGGTGGACGGAGAGCTCGGTCATGAGTCGCGCGACCGCGTCCTGGCCCACCTCGCCACCTGCGCCAAGTGCAAGGCCGAGGCCGACGCCCAGCGCCGACTGAAGAGCGTCTTCGCGGAGATGGCCCCGCCGCCGCCCTCCGAAAGCTTCCTCGCCCGCCTCCAGGGACTTCCCGGGGGAGGCGACTCCGACAGCCCGCGACTGAACGGCGGCAGCTTCGGCGGCGGACTTCCCGGCGGCTCCACGGGCTCAGGACTGCCCGGCGTCTTCGGAACGCGGGGCGGGACCTTCGGGTACGTGCCGGCCGGACCGCACGCCGATGTCCTGCCTCCAGCTCCGGGGCGCGGCTTCCGCATCCATGACGTCAGCCGCCACGAGGCCGACCGGTCCGCCTCGCGCGGGCTGCGGTTCGCCTTCGTCGCCGCGGGCGCGGTGTCGCTCGCGGCCGTCGCGCTCGGCGGAGTGACCACCGGCATGCCCGGGGACACGGACGCGCGCGGAGGGGCCGGCGCCGGGAGCAATGTCATGCCGTCCCGGTCCCAGGGCACGGGGGCGACCTCGACTCCCGAGTCGCAGCGCCGCCGGTCCACCGGACCGCTGCTCGCCCAGGGCGAGCGGTCGCTCGGCAACGGTCCGGTGGCGCCGACCTCGGTGTCCGCCCCGCTGCTGCCCGGGGTTCCCGCTCCGGCGGGCCGCGGCCAGGACGCCGTGCACACGCTGACGACACCGGTGGTCGCCGATGCCGCCGCGATGTCCCCGCTCATACGTCCTCTGACCGACGTCCAGCCGCTCACACCGACCCCGGCTCCGGGGCTGCTCGCCGCCCCCGCCGCGACACCGTCCCCCACTTCGGCCCCGTCCTCCACCCCTCGTAACGCCCACTGACGCCGCCCTCTGCGCGTCGGCCCGGGAACCTGGTTGAATCCGGGGTGGGCCGCGTCCGCGGGAGGGATCACGGACGCGGAGGCGACGAGTCTGTGGTGGCCGTCGGCGCGTTGTGCCGCGGGCCGGGTGTGGGGAGAGCATGAACGAGGGCAGGCCCACGAAGGCGAAGTGGTGGAGTCGACCCCGGCCCGAGGCCGAGGGCACGGAAACCGCACCGGCTCACCCCACGGAACCGGATCCCACCCACCCCGCCGCCGCCCCGACGACCACGGACGGCGCGGAACCGGCCGCGCCCGAGCCGCACCCGGGAGAAATCCGTGAGGGCCGCACGGGCGCCGCGCCGAGCGCGCCCGAGCCGTGGCCGCACCCGGGAGACGCCCGCGGGGGCGGCACCGGCGGTGACTACGAACTGGAACGGCCCGCGCGCGTCCCCGTCCCCGCCCAAGCGGGGCCTCCCACCTTCTCCGCCCCCGCACCCCCAGCCGACGCGCAGCCCGGAGCCGGGGCCGAGGCCGGCGGTGGGCGTGACACGGCCACCGACACAGCCGGCGACGGCAACACCGGGAACACCGCTGGCGTCGGCGGCGCAGGCGAGTCCGGCGACGGTGGAGACCTCGAGCTTCAGCGGCCCGATGCGCGGCGCCCCGCGCCCCTGCACGCGCCCGACCCCCACGGCACGCCGCCCTACGGCCGCCCTGGCCCCTGGGCGCCCGCCCCGCCGGTCCAGCACCCCGTCGGCCACCCCACGGCCCCTCCCGCCTCCGAGGCGCCCGCCGAGCCCGTCGAGGCGGCCACCCCCGATCCCTGGCGGAACTACGACCCCTGGGCCGCCACGCCGGGCTCCCCGCGGGAGCACGGCCACCTCCAGCACAGCGGACCCTTCCAGCAGAACGGCATGGCCGTGCCCACCGTGGCGCAGCGACGCGGGAGGGCGAGGAAGTCCCTGGCGCTCGCCGCCGTCGTGCTCGCGCTGGTGTCCGGCGGCGTGGGCGGCGTCGTGGGGGCCTATCTGGAGCGGAACGGGGGACTGACGGACGTAGAGCTGCCGCAGGCCGCCAAGGAGGCCCCGGGGCGCGCCCCGGACAGCGTCGCCGGGATCGCGGCCCACGCGCTGCCCAGTGTCGTCACCCTGCATGTGCACGGCAGCGAGGAGGACGGCACCGGAACGGGCTTCGTGCTCGACGGCGAGGGACACATCCTCACCAACAACCACGTGATCGACCCCGCCGGCGGCAACGGCACGATCACCGTGACGTTCAGCGGCGGCGAGACCGCGAAGGCCCGGGTCGTCGGACACGACAGCGGCTACGACCTCGCCGTGGTCAAGGTCTCCGGAGTCGGCGGTCTGGCCCCGATAGCGCTGGGCAACTCCGACAGCGTCCAGGTCGGGGACCCCGTCGTCGCCATCGGCGCGCCCTTCGACCTCGCCAACACGGTCACCTCCGGGATCATCAGCGCCAAGGACCGGCCCATCACGGCGGGCGGCGAGAAGGGCGACGGCAGCGACGTCTCGTACGTGGACGCTCTCCAGACCGACGCGCCGATCAACCCCGGCAACTCGGGCGGGCCGCTGCTCGACTCCCGGGCCCGTGTCATCGGCATCAACAGCGCCATCCGTTCCGCCGACAGCGGCTCCGACCTGGGGACCGGTCAGGCCGGTTCCATAGGGCTCGGCTTCGCCATCCCCGTGAACCAGGCCAAGCGCGTCGCCGAGGAACTCATCAACACCGGCAGGGCCACCCACCCTGTGATCGGTGTCACGCTCGACATGAACTACACGGGCGACGGAGCACGGGTCGGCGCCAAGGCCGCCGGGGGCGGTGCTTCCGTCACGGTCGGCGGTCCCGGTGCCAAGGCGGGCATCAAGGCCGGTGACGTCATCACCGAGGTCGACGGCACACGGGTCCACTCCGGTGAGGAACTCATCGTGAAGACCCGCGCCCACCGGCCCGGAGACCACCTCCGGCTGACCGTCAGGCGGGGTGGCGCGGACCGCACGATCACCCTGGTCCTCGGTTCGGCGGACGGCGGCTGAGGGGCGCCGACGTCCGGGCCCGCGAGTGACACGAACCTCACAGTCGAGCACGACGTCCCAGCTCCGGACGGCAAACAGCAGGGAAAACCCGCGGTGCACCCGAAGGCGGAAGCCCCGGGACAGTTCCGGACGGACGGGAACGGCGGGTACGGTTGGATGCGGCCCGGACCACGGAAGACTCCCGAGGGCCGAGGACCGAGGTCATCGCGAGGAGCTACAGGTGTTCAATGACGTAGGACCGCTTGAGCTGGTGACGCTCGTCGTCCTGGCCGTGCTCGTCTTCGGTCCCGACAAGCTCCCGAAGATGATTCAGGACGTCTCGCGCACGATCCGCAAGATCCGCGAGTTCTCGGAGAGCGCCAAGGCGGACATCCGCGACGAACTCGGCCCGGAGTTCAAGGACTTCGAGTTCGAGGATCTCAACCCCAAGACGTTCATACGCAAGCAGCTCGACAACGACGAGCTGGGGCTCAAGGAGATCCGCAACGGCTTCGACCTGAAGAAGGAGATGGCCGAGGTCACGGACGCGGTGCACAGCAGCGAGTCCGGCTCCTCCACATCGGGCTCCTCCACGTCGGGCTCTTCCGCGTCGGGTGGCTCCGTCGACATGACGAAGAAGCGCGAGAAGCTCGACGGCGACGAGCGCCCGCCCTACGACGCCGACGCCACCTGATCCCCTCAGGACCCCGTCCGATCCCCGTACGGCAGCGTCTGATCCGTACGGAGTACCGCGGAGCGGCCCGTCTCACGGCAGCGCCCGCCGCCGTGCAGCCATGACCCTCTCGGGGCGCCGATCCCTGCCCCGGGACGGGCGGACACGGCCCCGGACCTCCTCCCTCGGCAGGCCGCGGACGGGCCCCGTACGGTCCGAATACGCCGTTCGCGCGCCTTACGCGCCGGGCGCTTTCGACGCTGCTCCGAGCAGGGTGGCTATGCTGCCCAGTTGTTGTGCGGACCGACAAGGTCGCCCGAGGGGGGTGGGCCGCCCGGTCCGACGAGAGCGAGGAGGCGTCCGGCAATGGAGACGACAAGTCGGGTAGGCGCGCAGGCGCCGGCCGCGGAGGGTGGCCAACAGGTCCCCTCCGCCCGGCGTACGGTCGACGGCTACCTGCTGGCGCCCTTCCCCTGGTACGGCCTCGACGAGGCCTTCACAGGGCAGCGCTGGCTGATGCAGGTGGGCACCTCCGCGGACGGCATGGTCGAGCACGGGTCCATCGGACACGGGGACGAGCCCTCGGTGCGCCCCGAGCCGGGCGAGGACAAGGACCGGTTCGCGGTGGTGGTCACCGTCGCCGCCAGCCCCGTACGGCGCAGCGCGGACGGCACGGGACTGCTGGAGGCCACGTCGGTGTCCTCGGCGGCGTGGCTGGCCGGTGTGGGGCTGCTGTCCTTCACCTGGCCCGGCCAGATGGACCACACCCTGCGGGACGACTGGCTGGACCAGCAGACCGAGACCGCGTGGGTGCTGGCCGACGACCTGGACGGCTCGGACTGGTCGACCCTGTCGCTGCCCGTGGACGGCGTTCCCACGTCCTTCCACTACCGCGAGTCCGAGTTCGGCTGGGTCCTCGCGGGTTCCACCCAGGAAGGCGTCCACGTGGGCGCGTACGGGCGGGGGATGAGCGCGTACGGGCTCGGCTTCGCGGTGATCAAGGACATCGGGTCCTACGCCTAGCGCATCGGTTCCTGCGCAAGGAGCCAACCACGTGGCCGGCTCCGTCGCCAACGTCTCCCTCGGCGGCGGCGCCAGCACCTCGCTGGACACCGCGGTGAAGAACTCCATCGCCTCTGGGGTGACGTACTCCATAGCGGCGGGCAACTCGGGCGCCCTGGCGTCGAACTACTCCCCCGCCCGGGTCACGGAAGCACTGACCGTCGGCGCGACGACCAGCACGGACGCGCGGGCGAGCTACTCCAACTACGGCTCCAGGGTGGACCTGTTCGCCCCCGGCTCCGGCATCACGGCGGCCTGGAACACCTCCGACTCGGCCACGTACACGGGCAACGGCACGTCGTTCGCCGCCCCGCACGTCTCCGGGGCCGCCGCCCTCTACCTGACGGCCCACCCGGGCGCCTCCCCCGCGACGGTCGGCAGCGCGTTGGTCAACGGCGCGACCAGCGGAGTCCTCAGCGGTGTCGGCTCGGGTTCCCCGAACAAGCTGCTGAAGCTCGTTCCCTGATCAGGGACATCGGCGCTTGAGCAAGAAGCTCGGCCGGATCTTCCGGTCGAGCTTCCTGCGCTCCCGGGCCGGCACCGAGGCGTCGGGCAGGGCTCAGTTCCGTACGGCTCCGGTCAGCGGGGCCAGTACGCGCCATCCCACCGCCTCGTACAGAGCCCGGCCCTCCGGTGTCGCGACCAGCACACCTGCCGTGGCCCCCTGTCCGGCCGCGACCTCGGCGAGTGTGTTCATCAACAGGCGTCCCAGACCCCGGCGTTGATGAGCGGGGTCGGTCTCGACCTGATCGATGGCATAGGCGGAGCCCGTGACGGCGACCTGGCCGCGTGCGGCGAAGGCGCCGTCGGCGGAACGGACCAGGGCGCGGGTGAGGCCGGCCCTGG
>NZ_JBSFZS010000055.1:0-54111 GCF_053600395.1 Streptomyces sp. NPDC005070
GGCCGAGGTGCGCTGGGTGCTCCCCCGACTGGTGGGCGAGGTCCGCTACAGCACCCGTACCCGCGCCGGACTGCTCCGCCAGCCACGCGGACGGCGGCTCGAAGTCGTACGTCTTGAGCCGGGCCAGGGCCTCGGGCGCGCCGTGGAGCCGGTCCATGCCGGCGTCCTCCCACTCGACCGAGATGGGCCCGGTGTAGCCGATGGAGCTCAGCATGCGGAAGACGTCCTCCCAGGGGACGTCGCCGTGGCCCGCGGAGACGAAGTCCCAGCCGCGGCGCGGGTCTCCCCAGGGCAGGTGGGAGCCGAGCCGTCCGTTGCGGCCGTCGAGGCGGGTGCGGGCCTCCTTGCAGTCGACGTGGTAGATGCGGTCGCGGAAGTCGTAGAGGAATCCGACGGGGTCGAGGTCCTGCCAGACGAAATGGGAGGGGTCGAAGTTGAGGCCGAAGGCGGGCCGGTGGCCGATCGCCTCCAGGGCCTTGTGCGTGGTCCAGTAGTCGTAGGCGATCTCGCTCGGGTGGACCTCGTGCGCGAAGCGGACACCCTCGGCGTCGAAGACGTCCAGGACGGGGTTCCAGCGGGTGGCGAAGTCCTCGTAGCCGCGCTCGATCATCGCTTCGGGAACGGGCGGGAACATGGCGACGAGGTGCCAGATCGCCGAGCCGGTGAATCCGATGACCGTGTCGACACCGAGGGCGGCCGCCGCGCGGGCGGTGTCGGCGATCTCGGCGGCGGCCCGCCTCCGGACGCCTTCGGGTTCGCCGTCGCCCCAGACGCGGGCGGGCAGGATCGCCAGATGGCGTTCGTCGATGATGGCGTCGCAGACGGCCTGGCCGACCAGATGGTTGGAGATCGCCAGGCACTTGAGGCCGTACTTGTCGAGAAGAGCGCGCCGGGACTCCACGTAGGAGGGGTCCCCGAGCGCCTTGTCGACCTCGAAGTGGTCGCCCCAGCAGGCGAGTTCGAGTCCGTCGTAGCCGAAGTCACGGGCCAGCCGGCAGACCTCCTCGAGGGGCAGGTCGGCCCACTGGCCGGTGAAGAGCGTGAAGTCACGCGGCATTTCGGGGCCTCCTCAGACCGCTACGGGGGTGTACGTGGAGTTCTTCGCGGCGCTCTCCTCGACCGCGGCGAGGACGCGCTGCACTTGGAGCCCGTCCGCGAAGGACGGTTCCGGGGGCCGCCCGTCCGCGATGGCCCGCACGAAGTCGCGGGCCTGGTGCGCGAAGGTGTGCTCGTAGCCGAGGCCGTGTCCCGGCGGCCACCAGGCGTCGAGGTAGGGGTGGTCGGGCTCCGTGACGAGGATGCGCCGGAAGCCCGCGTGGGCGGCGGGTTCGGTGTGGTCGTGGTAGGCGAGTTCGTTGAGCCGTTCCAGGTCGAAGGCCAACGAGCCGCGCTCGCCGTTGAGTTCGATGCGCAGGGAGTTCTTGCGTCCGGCGGCGAAGCGGGAGGCCTCGAAGGAGGCGAGGGCGCCGGAGGCGAAGCGGGCGGTGAACAGGGCGGCGTCGTCGACGGTGACGGCGTCCGAACGGGAGCCTCGTACGGGCCCGGAGGCCGACAGCCCGCGCGACGTCCGTGCGGGCAGGGGCCGTCGGCGTACGAAGGTCTCGGTGAGCGCGGAGACTCCGCCGAGCGGCTCCCCCGCCAGGTACTGCGCGAGGTCGACGATGTGGGCCCCGAGGTCGCCGAGGGCGCCCGAACCGGCCTTCTCCTTGCGGAGCCGCCAGGTGAGCGGGAACTCGGGGTCGGTGAGCCAGTCCTGAAGGTACGTCACCCGCACGTGCCGCAGGGTTCCGAGGCGGCCCTCGGCCACCATCGAGCGGGCGAGCGCGGTGGCCGGGAGGCGGCGGTAGTTGAAGCCCACCATGGACATCTGACCGCGTCCGGCGGCCTCGGCCGCGGCCGCGGCCATCGTCTCCGCCTCCTCGACCGTGTTGGCGAGCGGCTTCTCGCACAGCACGTGCTTGCCCGCGGCCAGGGCGGCGACGGCGATCTCGGCGTGGCTGTCACCGGGGGTGCAGATGTCGACGACGTCGACGTCGTCCCGGGTGATCAGCGCGCGCCAGTCGGTCTCGGCGGCCGCCCAGCCGTGCCGGCCGGCCATCGCGCGTACGGCCTGTTCGTCGCGGCCGCAGACGGCGGCGAGGACCGGGCGGCGCGGCAGGTCGAAGACGCGGCCCACGGTGCGCCAGCCCTGCGAGTGGGCGGCGCCCATGAACGCGTAACCGACCATGCCCACGCCCAAGGGCGGTTTCGCGATCTCGTCGCCCTGGTCCGGCTGTCCCATGCGGGGGTCCTCCTCGTCGTCGTGGCGCGGTGGGGGTGGGGCCCGGTCCCGCCGGACCGGGCCCCGTGGGCGGCGGTTCGCGTCACCGGAAGCCGGTGGCCATGTACTGCTGGACGTTGTCCTTGTCGACGACGGCCGAGTAGAGCGTGAGCGAGGCGGGGATCTCGAACTCGGCGAGGCCGCTGATTCCCTTGCCCTGGCCGAGGGTGCGGGCGAGGTCGATCGCGGAGGCGGCCATGGTCGGCGGGTACAGGACGGTGGCCTTCAGGACGCTGTTGTCGGCGTCGATGGCCTGGAAGGCGGAGAGCGCTCCGGCTCCGCCGACCATGAGGAAGCCGTCGCGGCCGGCCTGTTTGATGGCCCGCAGCGCTCCCACTCCCTGGTCGTCGTCGTGGTTCCACAGCGCGTCGAACTCCGGCTGGGCCTGCAGGAGCTGGGACATCTTGGCCTGGCCGGACTCGACGGTGAACTCGGCCGCCTGACGGGCGACCTTGGTGATGTTCGGGTAGTTCTTCAGTGCTGCGTCGAAGCCCTGGGTGCGCTGCTTGGTGAGTTCCAGGTTGTCGAGCCCCGCCAGCTCGATGACCTTGGCGTTCTTCTTGCCCTTGAGTTTCTCGCCGATGTAGTGACCAGCACTGAGGCCCATCCCGTAGTTGTCTCCGCCGATCCAGCAGCGGTACGCCTGGGGCGAGTTGAAGATGCGGTCGAGGTTGACGACCGGGATGCCCGCGCGCATCGCCTTGAGGCCGACCTGGGTCAGCGCCTTGCCGTCGGCGGGCAGCACGACCAGGACGTCGACCTTCTTGTTGATCAGGGTCTCGATCTGGCCGATCTGCGCCGCCGTGTCGTTGGAGCCCTCGGTGATCTCCAGGGTCACGTCCTTGTACTTCCCGGCACGGCTCTTGGCGTTGTCGTTGATGGCGTTGAGCCAGCCGTGGTCGGCCTGGGGGCCGGCGAAGCCGATCGTGACGTGCTTGCCGGGCTTGTCGTCGGCGGCCGGACCGGAGTTCGCGGCGGGGTCCGCGTCCTTGGTGTCGTTACTGGTGCAGCCGGTGAGGAGGGCGCCGGCCGAGACGGCGGCGGTCCCGAGGAGCAGTCCTCTGCGGCTGGTCGGGCTCGTTGGTACTGGCATGGCGGTGGACCCTTCCCGTGTCAGGTCGTGCTTACTGTGCGCCGCTGGACCAGGACCGCGGCGACGATGATCGCGCCCTTGGCGATCTGCTGAACGTCGCTCTGGAGGTTGTTCAGCGCGAAGATGTCGGTGATCGTCGTGAAGATCAGCACGCCGAGCACCGAACCGGTGATGGTGCCGCGGCCCCCGCTGAGCAGGGTGCCGCCGATGATCGCCGCCGCGATGGCGTCGAGCTCGTAGAGGTTGCCGTTGGTGTTCTGGCCGGAGCCGGACAGGATGACCAGCAGGAACGCGGCGATGCCGCAGCACAGTCCGGAGAGCAGATAGAGGTACAGCCGCTGACGTCGTACGTCGATGCCGGCGAGCCGGGCCGCCTCCGCGTTGCCTCCGACGGCGACCGTGCGCCGGCCGAAGGTGGTGCGGTTCAGCACCAGCCAGCCGATGACGGTGACGACGGCGAAGACCAGGACGAGCGGCGGGACACCGAGGACGTAGGAGTCGCGTTCGCCGAGCTTCAGGATTCCGTCCACGGTGACGATCTGGGTGCGGCCGTCGGTGATCTGGAGGGCCAGCCCGCGGGCCGAGGCGAGCATGGCGAGCGTCGCGATGAAGGGGACCA
Organism: Streptomyces sp. NPDC005070; assembly: GCF_053600395.1. NCBI lineage: Bacteria > Bacillati > Actinomycetota > Actinomycetes > Kitasatosporales > Streptomycetaceae > Streptomyces > Streptomyces sp. NPDC005070. The sequence goes on from NZ_JBSFZS010000055.1 coordinate 4,033, forward strand.
TCCCTCCGTACGCGACGAGCAGTCCGTTGACCAGGCCGCAGCCGAGACCGACGAGGACCGCGGTGACGAGGATGCCCGTGAAGCCGTACTCCTGGGTGGCGACCGTCGTCGCCCAGACCGAGGAGAGGGCGACGATCGCGCCCACCGACAGATCGATGCCGCCCGAGGTGATGACGAAGGTCATGCCGACGGTGACAACACCGATCACCGAGGCCTGGGTCAGCACGAGCTGGAGATTGCGGGTGTCGAGGAACTCGTCGGGCCGGGTGACGCCGCCGATGACGACGAGGGCGGCGAGGACGCCGAGGAGCGAGAGCGTGCGGACGTCGGCGCGGGCCACCACGGCGCGCCACGCCGGGACTTCGCCCGTGGCGGGCACCTTGCCGGTGCCGTCCCGGGGCGGGGACACGAACTGCGTCATGACGCCGGACTCCCTTCACTGGCCACGGGGCCTCCTTCCAGCACGAGATCGAGGACGCGGTGTTCGTCGAGGTCCCGGGATGGCGCCGTGTGCACGACCCTGCCCTCGCGCAGAACCAGGACACGGTCGGCGAGCCCGAGCACCTCGGGGACCTCGCTGGAGACCAGGAGGACGGCGAGACCCTCGTCGGCGAGCCGGCGGACCACCGCGTACAGCTCGGCGCGCGCCCCGACGTCGACACCGCGGGTGGGCTCGTCGAGGAGCAGGACGCGGCAGCCGCGCAGCAGCCAGCGCGCCAGCACCGCCTTCTGCTGGTTGCCGCCGGACAGGGTCCTGACCGGGAGGGCGGGATCGTCGGGGCGCAGGGAGAGCTCGCGGGTGGCCGCCCGCGCCGCCCCGCGTTCGGCCCGCCGGTCGATCCAGCCCCCGTGCGCGTAACGGGACATGGAAGAGACGGAGACATTGCGGGTGACCGACTCCAGCATCAGCAGGGCCTGTGCCTTGCGTTCCTCGGGGGCGAGTCCGAGTCCGGCGCGCACCGCGGCATGGACGCTGCCCGTGCGCAGGGGCTTCCCGTCGACACTGATCCGACCGGTGGTCGGCCTGCGCGCTCCGTAGATCGTCTCCAGGATCTCGGAGCGGCCGGAGCCGACCAGTCCGGCCAGTCCGACGATTTCGCCCGGCCGTACGTCGAGGTCGAGCGCGGCGAACTCCCCCTGACGGCACAGTCCTCGGACCGAGAGCACCGGCTCGCCCGGCGGCCCGGCGCGGGGCCGGTCGGGAAAGTCGTACTCGACGCTGCGTCCCGTCATGAGGGAGACCACGTCGCGCGTCGGGGTCGACCCGGCGGGCAGTCCGCCCGCGACCGCGCGTCCGTCCTTCAGGACCGTGACCCGGTCGCCGATGCGGCGGATCTCCTCCAGGCGGTGCGAGATGTAGACCACGGCGACGCCGTCCGAGGTCAGTTGGGCGACGATCCGGAAGAGGTTGCCGACCTCGTCGGGGTCGAGCGCGGCGGACGGCTCGTCCATGACGATGAGCCGTACCTCGTGGGACAGCGCCCGCGCCATGGAGACGATCTGCCGCTGGGCGGCGGAGAGTTCGCCGACGAGCCGGGCCGGGTCGATCTCCGGGTGGCCGAGCCGTCCGAGCAGCAGGGCGGTCGCCGTCCTGGCGGCCTTGCCCCTGACGACGAACCCGGCGGTGGTGGGTTCGTGTCCCAGGTGGACGTTCTCGGCGACCGACAGTCCCTCCACCAGGTCGAGTTCCTGGTAGATGGTGGCGATGCCGAGGCGCATGGCGGCGATCGGGGACTTGAGGGTGACGGGCTCTCCGCGCCAGGTGATGGTGCCGCCGTCGGGCTGGTGGGCTCCGGACAGGACCTTGATGAGCGTGGACTTCCCGGCGCCGTTCTGGCCGAGCAGACAGTGCACCTCGCCGGCCTCGACGTCGAGGTCGACGCCGTCGAGGGCCCGGACTCCGGGGAACGACTTGGTGATGCCGGACATGGTGAGCAGCGGTGGTTCTGGTGCCATGACGGTTCCCTCGGGCAGGCGTGCGGGCCGGTTGCCGGGCGGTGCGCGTACGGGCAGGGGTGTTTCGGGCACGGGGCGGCCGGTGGCGGCGCCGGTGTTCCGATTCCTGGAGACGGCTGGTGCGGGCGCGAAGAACGGGGGCGCGGGCGGGAGGAGGTGGCTTACGCGGGCGAGAACAGGTGGTCGCTGATCAGCCGGGCCCCGCCGATGACTCCGGCGGCGGGGCCCAGCTCCCCGAGGACGATGGGCAGGTTGCCGGTCGCGAGCGGCAGCGACTGGCGGTAGACCTGGGTGCGGATCGCGGCGAGCAGGGTGTGGCCGAGACCGGTCACCCCACCGCCGATCACCACCAGGGCGGGATTGAAGAAGCTGACGAGCGCCGCGATGACCTGGCCGGTGCGGTTGCCGCCCTCCCGGATCAGATCGAGCGCGGTGGCGTCGCCCGCCGCGGCGGCCGCGGCGACGTCGACGGCGCTCAGCGCGCCGTTCGCCGCCAGCCGGGTGGCGAGTTCGGCCGAGCGGCCCTGCTGGGCCGCCTCCACGGCGTCACGCGCGAGCGCGGCACCGCTGAAGTGGGCTTCCAGACAGCCCCGGTTGCCGCAGGCGCACGGGCGCCCGTCGGGCACGGCCTGGATGTGCCCGATGTCGCCCGCGCTGCCCGTCGCACCGCGGTGGACCTCTCCGCCGACGACGATGCCGCAGCCGATGCCGGTGCCGATCTTGACGCAGAGGAAGTCGCCCACGGAGCGTGCGACGCCCGCGTGCTGCTCCCCCATGGCCATCAGGTTCACGTCGTTGTCGACCATGACCGGACAGCCGAGTTCCTGGCTGAGTGCCTCACGGACCGGGAAGCCGTCCCACCCCGGCATGATCGGCGGGGCGACCGGGACACCTTCGGGGAAGCGGACGGGACCCGGAACGCCGATCCCCGCCCCGTCGAACCCCTCCGCGATCCCCGATGCCTTCAACTTGGCGGCCATGGACAGCACTTGCTCGGAGACCGCGACCGGGCCCTCGCGTACGTCCATGGGCTGGTTGAGGTGTCCGAGGATCTCCAGCTCGGCGTTGGTGACGGCCACGTCGACCGACGTCGCGCCGATGTCGACGCCCAGGAACCGCAGCGCCGGTGAGAGCCGGATGTTGTGGGAGCGGCGTCCGCCCCGCGAGGCGGCGAGTCCGTCGGCCACCACGAGGCCGGTCTCGAGGAGCCGGTCCACCTCGACGGCCAGCTTCGACCGGGAGAGGTCGACTCGATCGCCGAGCTGGGCGCGGGAGTTGGGGCCTCCGTCGCGCAACAGACGCAGCAGCCGGGCCTGGTGGGCGTTCGCGGGTCGCGCCGTCATACGTCTCACGAACCCCTCCCGCCTCGGCCGGCACCTGATGCGGTCAGGTTCCGGCCACCGTCACCGGTCGCGCTTTCGAGGGGAACGTAGCAGTGGCTGCCGGGAGTTGGAAGAAGTAGTGCATGGATTGCAGCAGACTTTCTCCACTCCGAGGACAAAGAGAGATCGGAAGGCGAAGGACCCGGCCCCGCAGCGAGACGGCCGCATACGATCTCCGCAGACCATCTGTCGCGGGGGGACACATGAACAGGGCAGGGGACGGTCCGGGGCACACGCCGGTGGCCGAGGAGCTGCGTTCGGCGGCACAGGGAGACCCGCGGTCGGCGGACGGAACCGCTCAATCGGCGGGCGGAGTCGCGCAGTCGACGGACGGGGCGGGGCGGTCGGCGGGCGACGAGGCGGGGCGGCGTGTCAGTACGCTGGAGCTTTTCTTCGACCTCGTCTTCGTCTTCACCCTCACCCAGCTCACCGTGCTGCTCACCGCCGATCTGTCGTTCGCGACGGCGGCCCGCGTCGCGCTGATCTTCGTGGTGCTGTTCTGGATGTACGGCGCGTACGCGTATCTCACCAACCAGGTTCCGCCCGACCGGCCTTCACGGCGGATCCTGCTGATGCTGGGCATGGGCGCGTTCCTGGTGTGCGCGCTGGCCATCCCGCGTGCCTTCGACGACGGCGGCGTGGTCTTCGGCCTGGGCTTCCTGGCCGTCGTCCTTGTGCACAGCGCGCTCTACACCCGCAGCCACGGCCGTGACGTCGTCTGGTACGCCGTACCGAACGCGCTCGCCGCGCTGGCCGTCACGGCGGCAGGGCTGTTCGACGGCCCGCGCGCCGACGGTCTGTGGCTGCTGGCTCTGGTCCTGCAGTTCGTCACACCGTTCTTCGCCGAACACGGGGCCAGGCGCCGGGGAGGGCGTGACGCCGCGATGCTGCGCACACAGTTGGGGGCGCTCGACCCGGCCCACTTCGTCGAGCGGCACGGGCTGCTGCTCATCGTCGCGTTCGGCGAGTCCGTCATCGCGATCGGCATCGGGATCGGGAGCCGGCCGCTCACCGTGGATCTGTTCGTCGGCGCCTTCCTCGCGCTCGCGCTGGCCGGTGCCCTGTGGTGGACGTACTTCGTACGCGACGAACACGCGGCGGAGGCCGTGTTCGCCGCGACACCGCCGGACCGTCGCTGGCGTCTGGCGATGAACGCGTACTACTACGCCTTCCTGCCCATGCTGCTCGGCATCGCCTACTGCGCGGCCGGTGTGAAGAAGACGCTCGGCCATCTCACCGAGCAGTCCGCCACCGGGCCCGCGCTGACGCTCGCGGGCGGGGTCGCGCTGTTCCTCGCCGGGGACGTGGCGTTCCGTTCGGTGCTGCGGCTGTGGCCGGTGACGTTCCGCGCGGTCGCGGTACCCGTCGCGGCGGCCACGGCGCTGCTCGGCATCCGGTTCTCGGCGGTCGTCGAACTGCTCGCGCTGGTGGGGGTGCTGGTGGCGATGCTCGGCGCGGAGGCCCGCTGGTCGCCCTCCCGCCCCGGCCCCCGGACGGTGACGGCGCCCGCCGCCTGACGGTGGGAGACGGCGTCCGCCGGCCGACCGGCGGAGACGGCGGCGTCCGCCGGCCGGCTATTTCTCGCGGTCGTGGTACATCTGGCGCGTGTGCTCGGTGTGCGCGCGCATGACCGCGGTGGCCCGCTGTCCGTCGCGCTCCGCTATCGCGGCGATCAGTTCACGGTGCTCGATCCAGGACTGCCGCCCGCGCTGCCGGGCCACCGGCGTGTAGTACCAGCGGACCCGGCGGTCGACCTGTGCGGCGAGTTCGGCGAGGACCGCGTTGCCGGCGAGTTCCATGACCTTGGCGTGCAGCCGCGCGTTCGTCGCGACCGCGGCGTCGACGTCGTCGGCGGCGACCGCCCGTTCGCCCTCGGTGCACAGGTCCTCGAGCGCGCTGATGGCGGCCGGACCCGCGTTGGCGGCGGCGAGCCGGGCCGCCTCGGCCTCCAGGAGCGTACGGACGGTGAGGAGCTGGTCGGCCTCCGCCTCGGTCGGCTCGTGCACGAACGCGCCCTGGGCGGGCCGGAGATCGACCCAGCCCTCCGTGCTCAGCCGTTGCAGGGCCTCCCGCACGGGCTGCCGTGACACTCCGAGATGACCCGCGAGTTCGCTCTCGACCAGGTGCTGGCCCGGCTGGAGGGCGCGGGTGGTGATGAGTTCGAGCAGCGCTTCGTAGACACGGTCACGGAGCGGGCCGGGGCGTTCGAGCTTGGGTACCGCTCCCTGAGGCAGGCCTGTCGACAACATCACGGTCCCTCCCTGGGCAGCGTCGTCGCCGCGATAAGGAAAGTCGATTATCAATTGTCTTTCGCCTACAGTCTACGGCGCACAAACCCGCCACAGGCACGGGAGTTGGGCTTGTCACACCCGGGGACGCGGGCACCGGACGAGCGGCTCGGACCGCCTCATGGACAGCTCCGTCTCGCGACCGGCTCGGACCGCCTCACGGACAGCGCACGACCTGCCCCGCGTAGGAGAGGTTGCCGCCGAAGCCGAACAGCAGGACGGGATCGCCGGTGGAGATCTCGCCGCGCTCGACCAGCTTGGAGAAGGCGAGCGGGATGCTCGCGGCCGAGGTGTTCCCGGAGTCGACCACATCACGCGCGACGACCGCGTTGACCGCGCCGATCTTCAGGGCGAGCGGCTCGATGATGCGCAGGTTGGCCTGGTGCAGGACGACCCCGGCGAGATCCTCGGGCGCGAGACCGGCGCGCTCGCAGGCCTTCCGGGCGATCGGCGGGAGCTGGGTGGTGGCCCAGCGGTAGACGCTCTGCCCCTCCTGCGCGAACCGCGAGGGGGTGCCCTCGATGCGCACCGCGTGCCCCATCTCGGGGACCGAACCCCACAGCACCGGCCCGATGCCGGGCTCCTCGCCCGCCGGGCAGGCCTCGACCACGGCGGCCCCCGCGCCGTCCCCGACGAGCACGCACGTGGTGCGGTCGGTCCAGTCCGTCACGTCGGTCATCTTGTCGGCGCCGATGACGAGCGCCCGGGTCGCGGCACCGGCGCGCACGGTGTGGTCGGCGGTGGCGAGGGCGTGGGTGAACCCGGCGCAGACGACGTTGACGTCCATCGCGGCCGGCGAGGGGATGCCGAGGCGGGCGGCGACCCGGGCGGCCATGTTCGGGGACCGGTCGACGGCCGTGGAGGTGGCGACGAGGACGAGGTCGATGTCGCCGGGCGTCAGGCCGGCCGAGGCGAGCGCCTTGGCGGCGGCGTGCGCGGCCAGCTCGTCGACCGGTTCGTCGGGCCCGGCGACATGGCGGGTCCGGATGCCCACACGGCTCCGGATCCACTCGTCACTGGTGTCGACCAGGCCCGCCAGGTCCTCGTTGGTGAGTACCTTGGCGGGCTGATAATGGCCGACGGCGGCGATCCGTGTGCCGTTCATGGGTGGTCCCCCTCGTGCTTCGGGTAGCGGGATCCACCAGTCTGATCAGTGACTCGCGGGTACGACGGCAGGTGATGCCACAGGATTGCGCCGCCAGGCTTGTCGGCTTCTGTCAGACCTTGGGGCGTCCGAACATCTACCCCGAGAACAGTTGAGTGGCCTTCTGTACGAGCTCGTAGACGCCGTAGCACAGGGGCGCACCCACCCACAGCCAGGCGAAGGCGGTCAGTGCCCCGCGGCCGGGCGGGCCCGGGACACCGGCGCCGTCAGGCGGACTCGGGCTGCTGTCGTGCGACATCGGCGGCCTCCCTGGGCGCGGGGATGTGATGGCGGGCGTGTACGGGGCGTACGAACTCGTTGGCGACGAAGCCGACGGCGAGCAGCCCGATCATGATCAGGAACGACAGTCCGTACAGGGACGAGCCGTGTTTGCCCGCCGCCTCCTGGTGGTCGGCGATCCGGTTCACGATCAGCGGCCCGAGGACGCCCGCGGTGGACCAGGCGGTGAGCAGCCGTCCGTGGATGGCACCGACCTGGTAGGTGCCGAACAGGTCCTTCAGATAGGCCGGGACCGTGGCGAAGCCTCCGCCGTAGAAGGAGAGGATCACCAGCGCGCTCAGGATGAACAGCGGTTTGGAGGAGTCCCCGAACCACGCGATGAGGGCGTACATCAGGGCGCCGGCCCCGAGGTAGAGCCGGTAGATGTTCTTGCGTCCGATCAGGTCGGAGGTCGAGGACCAGCCGATCCGGCCGGCCATGTTGGCGGCGGAGAGCAGGGCGACGAATCCGGCGGCCGCCGAGGCGGTGACCGGGGTGGAGCTGTCCGCGAAGAAGTCCGTGATCATCGGGGCGGCCTTCTCCAGGATGCCTATGCCGGCGGTGACGTTCATGCACAGCACGACCCACAGCAGCCAGAACTGCGGGGTGCGGACGGCGTTGCGGGCGGAGACCTGGACCCCGTCGAGCGCGCTCGGCCCGGACGCGGCCGGCGTCTCGCCGCGCGGGACGCGCACCAGCAGCACGCCGAGCGTCATGAACACGGCGTACGACAGTCCGTGCACGAGGAAGGCGACCGCGATCCCGGCGGAGTCGGAACCGAACGACTTCAGCATCTGGGCGGACCAGGGCGAGGCGATCAGCGCGCCGCCGCCGAAGCCCATGATCGCGATGCCGGTGGCCATTCCGGGCCGGTCGGGGAACCACTTGATCAATGTGGAGACCGGTGAGATGTAGCCGATGCCGAGGCCCGTGCCGCCGACGAAGCCGTAACCGAGGACGATCAGCCAGTACTGCTCGGTGGCCGCGCCGAGCGCGGCGATGAGGAAGCCGGAGGAGAAGCAGACGAGGGCGACGGTCATGGCCCAGCGCGGACCGTTGCGCTCGACGAGGGTGCCGCCGAACGCGGCCGACAGGCCGAGCATCACGATGGCGAGCTGGAAGGGCAGCGCGCTCTGGGTTCCGCTGAGACCGAGCGCGGATTCGAGCGGCGGTTTGAAGACGCTCCAGGCGTAGGCCTGGCCGATGGAGAGATGGACCGACAGGGCGGCCGGCGGGACGAGCCAGCGGCTCCAACCGGGGGGTGCGACGGGAGGGCTCATGATCCGGGACGATAGGAAGCGGTTGTCCGGCTGTGAAGCGGGGTGACGCGAACTCGTCGACCGTATGCGGTGAGCGGTATCCCTGGCGCGACGAACGGTCACCGGGCCGGGACACCCGGGGCGCGGACCCGGTCCCGCGACAGCCGGTCCGGCCCGCACCCTTGTCGACCCCCATTCCATCCTGTAGACAATATTTCGTCGACAGAGTTCGGCAGTTCCTCGGTACCCTCGACCGAACGGAGCGCCACACAGTGAGAGTCGCAGTTCTCGGCGCCGGTGCGATCGGCGCCTACGTCGGCGCCGCTCTGCACCGCGCGGGCGCCGACGTGCATCTCGTCGCCCGTGGACCGCATCTCGCGGCCATGAGGCAGCACGGCGTCCAAGTCCTCAGTCCACGCGGGGACTTCACCGCACACGTCCACGCCACCGCCGACCCGGCCGAGATCGGACCGGTCGACTACGTCTTCCTCGGCCTGAAGGCCAACTCGTACGCGGCGTGCGGGCCGCTGATCGAGCCCCTGCTGCACGACACGACGGCGGTCGTCGCCGCCCAGAACGGCATCCCCTGGTGGTACTTCCACCGGCACGGCGGCCCCTACGACGGCCACCGGGTGGAGAGCGTGGACCCGGGGGGCGCGGTCGGCGCGGTTCTGGCCCCGGAGCGGGCCGTCGGGTGCGTCGTGTACGCCGCGACCGAGCTGGCGGGACCGGGCGTCGTCCGCCATCTCGAAGGGACCCGGTTCTCCGTCGGGGAGCCCGACCGGTCCGTCTCCCCGCGCTGCCGGGCGTTCAGCGACGCCATGCGGGAGGGCGGGCTGAAATGCCCGGTCGAACCGGACCTGCGCAACGACATCTGGCTCAAGCTGCTCGGCAACATCTCCTTCAACCCCATCAGCGCGCTGGCCCGCGCCACGATGCGGGAGATGTGTCTGCACGGCGGGACGCGCAGGGTCATCGAGATCATGATGACCGAGACGCTGACCGTCGCCCGGGCACTCGGCTGCGAGGTGGGGGTGTCCATCGAGCGGCGCCTGGCGGGTGCCGAGCGGGTCGGCGACCACCGCACCTCCACACTCCAGGACCTGGAGCGCGGCAAGCCGCTGGAACTCGACGTGCTGCTGGCGGCCGTCGTGGAACTCTCGGAGATCACCGGGGTGCCGGTCCCGACGCTGCGCACCGTGTACGCCATCTCGGATCTGCTCGCGCTGCGGACGGCGGCGTGAGGCGCCGAGGCGCGGCGGCCTGAGGTGCGGAGCGGGCCGCCCGGCGAGGCGGCCCGCGGCCCGCTCCGCGGGTGCAGGACAATGAGAACGTGAAGGTCGCCCCCACGGCACGCCCGGGGCGACCCGCACGCCAACCGGCGATCGCGAGGGCCGATCCGGCCGGCCGAACGCATGGAAGCGGGACTGATCAGGACATGGGACGAGTCACGGAACGACGCAAGGTGATCCGCGTCCGGAACGGAGCCGTGAGCTCCCGGCCGGACACGCTCGTCGCCGAGGAGCCGCTGGAGATCCGGCTCAACGGCAAGCCTCTGGCGATCACCATGCGCACCCCGGGCGACGACTTCGCGCTGGCCGCGGGGTTCCTGGTCAGCGAGGGGGTGCTGGGGCGTGCCGACGAGCTCCAGAACATCGTGTACTGCGCGGGAGCCACGGAGGACGGCTCCAACACGTACAACGTCGTCGACGTGCGGACGGCGCCCGGTGTCGTCGTCCCCGACATCACGCTCGAACGCAATGTGTACACGACGTCCTCGTGCGGCCTGTGCGGCAAGGCGAGTCTGGACGCGGTCCGTACGACGGCCCGCTGGACCATCGACGACACGGAGGGCGGCACCACTCCCCCGGTGCGGCTGGAAACCGACCTGCTCGCGAGCCTCCCCGACCGGCTGCGCGCGGCCCAGCGGGTCTTCGACCGGACCGGGGGTCTGCACGCGGCGGCCCTGTTCACCGAGGAGGGTGAGCTGGTCGACATACGCGAGGACGTGGGCCGGCACAACGCGGTCGACAAGCTGGTCGGCCGCGCTCTGCAGAACGGCACGCTCCCGCTCTCCCGGACGGTCCTGCTGGTCTCCGGCCGGGCGTCCTTCGAGCTGGCGCAGAAGGCGGTGATGGCGGGCATCCCGGTGCTGGCGGCCGTCTCCGCTCCGTCGTCCCTGGCCGTCGACCTGGCGGCGGAGACCGGCCTGACCCTGATCGGCTTCCTGCGCGGCGCCAACATGAACGTGTACGCGGGCGAGCACCGCATCACCCTGCGGGCCGCGGCCGGCCAGGGCTGACAGCGGCTCCCCGCGGCACGGCGGCGGGGCCCCGGACGGCGGGGAGCGCCCCCTGCGCCGGAGGGGCCCCGCCTCGGTCCCGGACCACCACCACCGGCGCCGCACGCGACGGGCTTCGCCCGTGCCCGGATTCAGCGAACCGAGAAGCGCACCTCACCCGCGGTCACGACCGTGCCGAGGCGCGGGAAGTCCAGCCGGACGGAGGCGTCGTGCTCGGAGGCGGTGAACGCGGCCATCGCGTCCTCGACGAAGACGAGGTCGTAGCCGAGGTCGCCGGCGGCGCGCGCGGTCGACTCGACCCCGAGGTTGGTGGCGATCCCGCCGAACACCAGGGTGGAGACGCCGTGTTCGCGCAGCCGCTCGTCGAGGCCGGTGCCCTGGAACCCGCCGATGGTCCGCTTCACGATCTCCAGGTCACCCTCCGCGACGAGTCCGGCGACCAGTCCGCTCCCGGGCGGCTGCTCCGCGACTCCGGACCGCTCGACCCGGATGAGTACGACGAGCGCGCCCGTCTTCCGGAAGGACTCCGCCAACTCCTCGGCGGTGGCGAGAACTTCGGTCCCCTTGTTCGGTTCCAGGGGCAACGCCACGATGCGCTCCATCAGATCGACGAGCACGAGTGCGGTGCGCGCCGGGTCGAGGGCGAGGCGGGGTTCGGTTTCGGGTGCGGTCATGACGGAACGTTAGCCCGCATCAGCCGTCCGTACCGGAAATCCGGATCGACAAGCCAGTGAACTGCTCCTCGCCGGGCGGACACACGAGCGCGAAATTCTGGCGTGAACACGACCGGTACTTGCTCCTTGTGGGGTGCCTGAGGGCCCAAGTAGCCTCTGCGGCGCGAACGTTGGACGTGGGATGTCCTTGGAATCCGGATTGCCCAGCCGCCGTACGAAGGGCAGGTCGCACCATGCCGTCACGCCTCGCCACCCGTCTGAGATCCCTCTCGGCCGCGCTCCTCGGCATCGCCGCGCTGATCGTGCTCCCGGGCACGGCGCGAGCCGAACCCGCCTCGGTCGCACCCGCGTTCGAGCAGCAGGTGCTGTTCAAAGCCTCTCAGGATCCGGGCTACGCCTGCTTCCGCATCCCCTCCGTCGTCCGGACGACCAGGGGAACGCTGCTGGCGTTCGCCGAGGGACGCGTCCTCAACTGCGGTGACGCGGCCGACATAGACATCGTGGTGAAGCGCTCCGACGACGGCGGCCGCACCTGGAGCCCCCTCCGGGTCGTCAACGAGGGGAACGGGGACACCCACGGCAATCCCACCCCGGTCGTGGACCGCGAGACCGGCCGGATCGTGCTGGCGGAGACCTACAACACGGGCCGTACGGACAGCGCGAGCTGCTCGGTTCCCTGCGACCGCACCCCGCATCTCCAGTACAGCGACGACGACGGTCTGAGCTGGTCGCAGCCGCGCGATCTCAGTTCCGAGATCCTGCCCGCGAACTGGAACTCCTGGTACGCCACCGGTCCGGTCCACGGCGTCCAGCTCACCCGCGGCCGGCACGCGGGGCGGCTCGTGTTCGCCGTCAACACCGAGACCTGGGACGGCGGCCGGGTCACCGCCAACAACGCCGCCCTCATCACCAGCGACGACGGCGGCGACCACTGGGACATCGGGGCGAGCGACTCCTGGCCGATCGCGGCCGACGGCACCTTCCGGCAGAAGCCGTCCGAGATGACCCTCACCGAGCGCACCGACGGATCGCTCCTGATCAGCGGCCGTGAGCAGGACGGGACCGACCTCGGCCACCGCACCCAGGCGGTCAGCAGGGACGGCGGCGACAGCTTCGTGTCCCCCTTCCGTGACGTCCCGGACCTCTACGCGCCCCAGGTGCAGGGCTCGACGCTGCGCCTCGGGGACCGGATCCTGCTCGCCTGCCCCGCCGACCCGGACCGCCGCCGCACCATGACGGTCCGCTCCTCCTACGACGGCGGACGCACCTGGGACAGCGTGGACCGCGGGACGGTCGTCACCACCGACTGGTCGGGCTACTCCGACCTGGTGGGTATCGACGGGGACACCGTCGGCCTGCTGTACGAGGGCGGCGCGGTCGACGCGCGCGACGAGATCCGCTTCGCCCGCTTCACCGAGGACTGGCTCCGGCCGCGCCGGGGCCCGGACCCGACGACGGCCGACCTCGCTCCGCTCACCCGGCGGGCGGTGGTCCTCGGCGGCCCGGGCGAGACCGCCGGCGTGCTCGGGGGCGGGCTGGAGTTCGACGGCACCGACGACGCCGTACGACTGCCGTATCAGGACCGGCTGCCGCTGGGGACGAAGGACTTCACGGCGTCCCTGTGGTTCCGTTACACGGCCACCAGCGGGGAGCAGCCCCTGCTGTGGATGGGCGGGATCGGTACGAGCCAGCCGCAGGTGTGGCTGCGCGGGGAGCCCGCGTCCAACCGGATCACCGGGCTCATCACCACCAGGAACGGCGCCTCCGCCCCCGCGACGGCGTTCGTGCGCACCACGAGCTCCTTCAACGACGGACAGTGGCACCATCTGGCGCTGCGCCGCGGCGGGGGCCGGCTCACCCTGTTCCTCGACGGGACGACGGTCGGTACCGCGGACGTGCCCGGATCGGTGAGCCGGAACTCGCCGTTCGGCGTCCACATCGGCCAGCGGATGGACAGCCGGGCCTTCTTCACCGGGGCGATCGACGACGTGCGGGTCTACGACCGCGCGTTGAGCGACGACGAGCTGTCCGCGCCGCCTTCGCGGAAGGTGACCCGGGACACCGTGATGTGGCTTCCCCTGGACCGGGTCGCCACGGACCGTTAGCGGCCCGCCGTCGCGGCCGGGGAGACCCGGGGCCCGGCGGAGCGGGCCGGGCCGGGGCTGCCGCTCACCTCCGGATCACTGGCCCGGCGTCTGGCGATCACCGCGCACACCATGAGCTGCATCTGGTGGAAGAGCATCAGCGGGAGCACGGCGAGGGAGGCGTGCGCGCCGAACAGGACACCGGCCATGGGCAGGCCCGAGGCGAGCGACTTCTTGGACCCGGCGAACTGGATGGCGATCCGGTCCTCCCGGTCGAAGCGCAGGGCCTTCGCGCCGTACCAGGTCAGGAGGAGCATGACGCCGAGCAGCAGCGCCTCGACGACGAGGAGCCCCACCAGCCGGGCGGCGCTGACCTGACTCCAGATGCCCTGCACCATGCCCTCGCTGAAAGCCGTGTACACGACGAGCAGGATGGATCCGCGGTCGACATAGCCGAGGACCTTCTTGTGGCGGGTGATGAAGCCGCCGATCCATGGGCGCAGCAGTTGTCCGGCCAGGAACGGCACCAGCAGTTGCAGCACGATCTTGACGACCGAGTCCGTGGAGAAGCCGCCGCCGCTGCCGAGGAGGAACGCGGCCAGCAGCGGGGTGACGACGATGCCCGCAAGGGAGGAGAAGGAGCCCGCGCAGATGGCGGCGGGCACGTTGCCGCGGGCGATCGAGGTGAAGGCGATCGACGACTGGATGGTCGAGGGGACGAGCGTGAGGAAGAGGAGGCCGGTGTAGAGGTCGTGGGTCAGGAAGACCGGCTCCAGGCCGCGGGCGGCGAGGCCGAGCAGTGGGAACGCCACGAAGGTGCAGATCAGGACCGTACCGTGCAGCCGCCAGTGTTTGAGGCCGTCCATCGCCTCACGGGTGGACAGGCGTGCGCCGTACAGGAAGAAGAGGAAGGCGATGGCCGCCGTGGACGCGCCCGAGGCGACGTCCGCCGCCGTTCCGCTCGCCGGGAACAGGGCGGCGAGGCCCACCGTCCCGAGCAGCAGCAGGATGTAGGGATCGACCGGCATCCAGCTCGGCCACTGCAGGCGTTTCACGGTGCTCCACTGCTCGGTTGCTCGGTTCGGTGCGGGTGATCGCCATCGGCGGATCGTGCCCTCTCCATCGTCCTCTCCCCGGCCGCGATCGGGAATCCGTCATACCGCTCTGACTGTCATCACGCATCGCGATAACGTGGAGCCGTGTACGACCCTTCCCAGCTCCGTACGTTCCTGGCGGTGGCCCAGACGCTGAGTTTCACGCGGGCCGCCAGGCGGCTGGGGGTGCGCCAGTCCACGGTCAGCCAGCATGTGCGCCGGCTGGAGGACGCCGCCGGGCGGCAGTTCTTCTCCCGCGACACCCATTCCGTCGAGCTCACCGAGGACGGTGAGGCGATGCTCGGGTTCGCGCGGCGGATCCTGGAAGTGCAGGAACAGGCGACGGCGTTCTTCACGGGTACCCGGCTGCGGGGCCGGCTGCGCTTCGGCGCGTCCGAGGACTTCGTGCTGACCCGGCTGCCGGAGATCCTGGAGGGGTTCCGCACCGACCACCCCGAGGTGGACCTGGAGCTGACGGTGGAGCTGTCCGGCACGCTCCACGAGCAGCTCGCCGCCGGGCACCTCGATCTGGTGCTGGCGAAACGCCGGCCCGAGGATCCACGCGGGGAACTCGTCTGGCACGACCGGCTCGTATGGATCGGCGCGCAGCGGCTGCGGCTCGACCCGGACCGTCCGGTCCCGCTGATCGTCTACCCGCCCCCGGGGATCACCCGTGCGCTCGCCCTCGAAGCGCTGGAGCGCCAGGGGCGGCCGTGGCGCGTCGCCTGTACCAGCGGCAGCCTCAACGGCCTGATCGCGGCGGCCCGCGCGGGCCTCGGTGTGATGGCCCACTCGCGGGGGCTGGTGCCGCCCGGCCTGGTCCGGGTGCCGGAGCGGGCGGGGCTGCCGGAGCTCGGCGAGGTCGACTTCGTGCTGGTGCACGGTCGGCGGCGGCCGTCCGCGCAGGACGCCGCGGACGCGCTCGCGACGGCGATCCTCGCGGGCGGGGACCGGCTGCACCGGGGACGGCGGAGTTAGGGTCCGACTGCGGTCGAACCCGCCGGAACGAGGCATTCCGAATCGGCTCTCGCCTGCCTCGGAACCCCGTACGGGGTCGTGCCGATTCCGTGGAGATTACGGACTCGAAACCTACGGAACCGTAGGGGATTCTGTCCGACCCTTCCCTTTGTGCGGCATTTCCGTGGTTGACCTGTGCGGACGCCACACCCCTCGGCGGTTCGAGCCCCCTCCCGTCCACTCGCGTGGTGGGGTAGCTTTCACGGCGCTGTGCGGAGGCCACGAGGAGCGGTATTGCGCGAGTTCACCAACCCCCCGTTGGCGTCGGCGCCGCCGGTGGGCGGCCTGGCCGACGCCGTGTTCGAGTATGCCCGGGTGGACCCGCTCCACGTCGCGCTCGGCCGCAAGGACGAGCAGGGACAGTGGCGCGACGTCACCTCGGCGGAGTTCCGGGACGAGGTCCTGGCGCTCGCCAAGGGCATGCTGTCGCAGGGCATACGCTTCGGCGACCGGGTCGCCATCATGTGCCGCACCCGCTACGAGTGGACCCTCTTCGACTTCGCCCTGTGGACGATCGGCGCCCAGGTCGTGCCCGTCTACCCCACCTCCTCCGCCGAGCAGGTCTTCTGGATGCTGCACGACGCGCAGGTGTCGGCGGTCATGGTGGAGCACGAGGACCACGCGATGACCGTCGCCACGGTCGTCGACCGGCTGCCCCAGCTCCACAAGCTGTGGCAGCTCGACGTGGGCGCGGTGCACGAGCTGTACGAGGCGGGCGCGCACCTCGACGACGAGGTGGTGCACCGGCACCGCCGCGCCGTCACCCCCGAATCCATCGCGACGATCATCTACACCTCGGGCACGACGGGGCGCCCCAAGGGCTGTGTCATCTCGCACGCGAACTTCATGTTCGAGGCGGACACCGTCATCGAGCGCTGGGAGCCCGTCTTCCACTCCAAGCGCGGCGACGAGGCGAGCACCCTGCTGTTCCTGCCGCTCGCGCACGTCTTCGGGCGGATGGTGCAGATCGCCGCGTTCCGCGGAGGGGTCAAGTTCGGGCACCAGCCCCAGCTCAACGCGTCCGCGCTGCTGCCGGACCTCGCCGCCTTCCGGCCCACCTTCTT
This sequence comes from Streptomyces sp. NPDC005070, assembly GCF_053600395.1. NCBI lineage: Bacteria > Bacillati > Actinomycetota > Actinomycetes > Kitasatosporales > Streptomycetaceae > Streptomyces > Streptomyces sp. NPDC005070. Next base: position 20,576 of record NZ_JBSFZS010000055.1, read on the forward strand.
CCTGGCCGTGCCGTACATCTTCGAGAAGGTCTTCAACTCCGCGCGCCGCAAGGCCGAGAGGGAGGGCAAGGCAGGTCCCTTCGAGAAGGCCGTCGACGTCGCCGTGCGCTACGCGGACGCCGTCGAGGCCAAGGCCTGGGGCACCGGTCCTGGCCCCTCGGCGAGCCTCCGCATGCAGCACCAGGTCCTCGACAAGCTCGTCTACTCCAAGGTCCGGGCCGCGATGGGCGGCCGGGTCAGACACGCGATGTCCGGCGGCTCGGCGATGGACCGTCAGCTCGGGCTGTTCTTCGCGGGCGCGGGCATCACCATCTACGAGGGGTACGGACTCACCGAGTCCACGGCGGCCGCCACCGCCAACCCGCCCGAGCTCACCCGCTTCGGCACCGTCGGGCAGGCGATCCCCGGAACCACCGTGCACATCGCGGACGACGGCGAGATCTGGCTGAACGGCGGCAACATCTTCCAGGGCTACCTGAACAACGACAAGGCCACCGACGCCACCCTGCACGACGGCTGGCTCGCCACCGGCGACCTCGGCTCCCTGGACGAGGACGGCTACCTCACGATCACCGGGCGCAAGAAGGAGATCCTGGTGACCTCCGGCGGCAAGAGCGTCTCGCCGGGCACGCTGGAGGAGCGGGTGCGCGACCATCCGCTCGTCGCGCAGTGCATAGTGGTCGGCAACGACCGGCCGTACATCGCCGCGCTCGTCACCCTCGACGCCGAGGCCGTCGAGCACTGGCTCCAGATGCGCGGCAAGCCTCCGCTCTCGGCCGGGGATCTGGTGCGCGACCCCGACCTGGAGACCGAGGTGCGGCGCGCCGTCGTCGCCGCGAACACGCTGGTCTCGCAGGCCGAGTCGATCCGCACCTTCCGGATCCTGGCCAACCAGTTCACCGAGGAACACGGCCTGCTGACGCCGTCGCTGAAGCTGAAGCGCAAGGCGATCGAGAAGGCGTACACGACCGAGGTCGAGGCGCTCTACCGGACGTAGGGGCGGTCGTCCGGATCGTGCGCCGGGACGCGGAGCCGGCGGGCAGAAGCCCCCTCGGTCTCCGGCGCGGACACCGGCGTGATTGATCGGACTATTTCAGCCAATCTTCGATTCCGCGCGCCCGGAGCCCGGTCAGGAATGCATCACGGCCCGTGATCGTTGACCATACGAAGACCACCCGACGACTTAAGGATCGAGAGCTCGTGAGCAAGGTCCCCCCGATCATCCTGAACAACGGCGTCGAGATGCCCCAGCTCGGCTTCGGTGTCTGGCAGGTGCCGGACGACGAGGCGGAGCGGGCGGTCGCCACCGCACTGGAGTCCGGGTACCGCAGCATCGACACAGCGGCGATCTACGGCAACGAAGAGGGCACCGGCAAGGCCGTGAGCGCCTCCGGCATCGCCCGCGAGGAGCTCTTCGTCACCACCAAGCTCTGGAACAGCGACCAGGGGTACGACTCCGCGCTGCGGGCCTTCGACACCTCGCTGGAGAAGCTCGGCCTGGACTACGTCGACCTGTATCTGATCCACTGGCCGACGCCGGCCCGCGGCCGATACGTCGACACGTTCAAGGCCCTGGAGAAGATCTACGCCGACGGCCGTGCCAAGGCCATCGGCACCTCGAACTTCCTCCCGGAGCACCTGGCGAAGCTGATCGACGAGACGTCGGTCATCCCGGCGGTCAACCAGATCGAGCTGCACCCGCACCTCCAGCAGCGCGCGGCCCGTGAGTTCCACGCCGAGCAGGGCATCGCGACCGAGGCCTGGTCGCCGCTGGGCCAGGGCAAGGGCCTCCTGGAGGTCCCGGCGATCGTCGCGATCGCCCAGAAGCACGGCCGCACCCCGGCCCAGATCGTCCTGCGCTGGCACCTCCAGCTCGGAAACGTCGTGATCCCGAAGTCCGTGACGCCGTCCCGGATCAAGGAGAACATCGACGTCTTCGACTTCTCCCTGGACACCGAGGACATCGCGGCGATCTCGGCACTGAACGAGGACCGCCGGCTGGGGCCCGACCCGGCCGCGTTCGACATCGGCTGACCGGCCCGGATCACCCTCGCCGCACACCGGCCGACCGGCCGGACCCGGCACCGAACCGTCGGCCCGGATGCTCACCGCATCCGGGCCGACGGTTTTCTTGACGCCCTTGGACCGGACCAAACCGGGGCTCAAGTCTTGACGCGGTCATGCAAACGGGGCCACCTTGGACCAACCCGGTAAGGAAAGTTTCCTAACAGAAGGGTTCCCCCACAGTGCGCACTCGAACACTGACCCTGTCCGCGGCCGTCGGAGCGGCACTGCTCGCCGTCGCCGCGCTCCCGGCCAACGCCTCCGGAACCGCCGCACCCCGCTCGGCACAGGAGGGTTCGGTCAGCGCGGCCGCCCTCCTCGCCAAGGTGACGTCCTGCTCGCAGATCTCGAACGGCAAGTACAGGACGGACGAGGAGACCTCGGCCACGATCCCCGTCTGCGGCAAGAACGGCGCCGTGTTCTGGAAGGCCGACATGGACATCGACTGCGACGGCCAGGTCACCGCCAAGTGCAACGCCGGCACCGACCCCTGGTTCCAGGACGACACCGCCTTCCACCAGTCCGACGGCCGGGCGCTGCGCGCCGACTCGCTGCCCTACGTCGTCGTGCCGAGCTCCAGCAGCATCTGGAAGTACACGAGTTCGGGCATCAAGGGTGGCGGTGTGGTCGCCGTCGTCTACAACGGCAAGGTCGAGTACGCGGTCGTCGGCGACACCGGACCGACGCAGATCATCGGTGAGGCGTCGTACGCCACGGCGAACGCGCTCGGCATCGACCCCGACCCGGAGACGGGCGGAGCCGACACCGGCGTGACGTACATCCTGTTCAAGAACACGCAGGTGTCCCCCATCGAGAGCCACAGCGCGGCCGTCTCGCTCGGGGACTCCCTGGCCCGGCAGTTCCTCGCGAACAACTGAGGAGCGGGGGACGGAGACCGCCCGCGGGGCGGGCGCGCCCCGCGGGCGGGATCAGACGGGCTGGCCGATCGGGCGGACGACCACCGTGTTCACGTCGACGCCCGTCGGCTGTCCGACCGCCCAGAGGATCGAGTCGGCGAGCTGGTCCGCCGTCAGGAGCTGCCCGGGCGGCAGGCTGCCGTAGCTGTCCCAGAACGGGGTCTCCACCCGGCCGGGCGAGATCAGTGTCACGCCCACGCCGTACTCGGTGACCTGGCGCCTGGTGTTCTCCGCGAGCCCGGTCACCGCCCACTTGGTCGCGCCGTAGATGTTGCCGGGCGTGTTCACATGCCCGGCGACACTGCCGATCAGGACGATGCGACCGCGGGACTCCTTCAACGCGTCGATGGACGCCCTGATGAGCAGCGCGGGTCCCAGCACATTGGTCAGCACCATCTCGGACCAGCCGGCGGGGTCCCCGTCCGCGACCGTGTCGTGGGTGGCGAACCCGGCGTTGGCGACGACGGTGTCGATGCGCCCGAACTCCTTGAGCGTCGCCTCGACTGCGGCCCTCACCTGGTCGTACTCGGCCGCGTGCCCGACGATCGTCAACAGCCCTTCGGGGCGGCCGAGTTCCTCGGCGAAGAGGTTCAGCCGCTCCTCTCCGCGCCCGGTGACGGCCACCCGGTGCCCGGCGTCGAGCAGCCGGCGGGCGACCGCGGCCCCGATGCCGCTTCCGCCCCCGGTGATGAGTGCGACAGGAGAATCGGTCATGGTGTACCCCCTGGAGTGCCCGGCCCCTTGGCCGGCCGACTGTGCCTCGAACTCCGGGAGTTCATCACTTGGAGCGCGCTCGATGTCAAGGCCCGCCGGCCGCGCTCGCGGCCGGGCGGCGGTCACCGTGACTACTCGGGCTTGACCCCCACGTACACCGTCATCGCCGTCAGGACGAACGTGTCCGAACGGCGGTGCACGCTCGCCTTGTCCTCCGGGTCGAGCAGCCGGTCGAGCGTGGCGAGGTCCTCCGCGTCGAGGCCTTCGGCGAGACCCTCCCGCCTGCGGGTGAGCGCCGTGACGACGAAGGCGCGGGCCTCGTCCGAGACCGGTGCGGGCAGGTCGAGCAGGAAGGTGCGGGTCGCCGTGTGGCGCAGCCCGACGGCCGTGAGCAGAGCGGGCCAGTCCTCCGTCTCCGGCACCGATCCGGGCAGCTCGGCCCGCATACGGGTGAACCACTCGTCGTGCACCGCGTCGATCCGGGCTTCCAGGCCGGGCCGGCCGATACCGGTGTCGCGCGGGAGGAAACGCGTGGGCAGGCCGCCCTCCAGCAGGGCCAGCGTGCCGCCGGGGGCCAGGCTCCGGACGAAACCGGTGAGCGCCGCCCGCTGGTCGCCGACGTGATGCAGCGACCTGCTGGCCCACAACAGGTCCGCGGGGTACTCCAAGTCACCCACACCCTCGGAGAGTTCGGCCTCGATCGTGCTGAACCGGTCGGCGAAGCCCAGCCGCTCGGCGCGGGCGCGGGCCTCCGCCAGCAGAGGCTCGGCGCCGTCCACGGCGACGACCCGCGCACCGGGGAACGTCGCGGCGAGCAGGCCGGAGATGACACCGGGGCCGCTTCCGGCGTCCACGATCAGCCCGGGATCGGGCCGCTGCTCCCGCAGCCACTCGGCCGCCCGGAGGTAGGCCGGGGTGAACAGCTCCGCCTCCTGTACCAGCGTGGGCAGCATCTGGCCGAAGTCCACGTGGGTGTGGCCGTGGCCGTTGCCATGCCCCTGACCGGGCGCGGAGCCGTCGTTCCGGCCGTGGTCGTGAGCCCCGCCCCGGTGGTGCGCCGGGCCGCTGCCGTGCTCGTGGTGGTGGTCCTGTGCCATGGGGCAAGCCTCTCTCTCGCGATGAGGACAGCCTGCTCCGCCACTCCCGGAAACGGCCAGTCGTGTTGCTCGAACGGCAAAAGCGGGCGCCCCCGGAAATCCGGAGGCGCCCGCGTGCCCGGTGCGTGCGGTCAGCCGGTCACAGGGCCGGATACGCGTTCTTCATGAGCTCCTGGAACTGGGCGGAGAACCAGTGTCCGGAGAGCGGGGCGTTCGGCAGCGCGCCGGAGAGGCTGTTCCCGTTGCGGGCGTTGCCCGTGTACGTCGGGTCGCACATCCGGTCGAAGCCCTTGCCCTCGTCGTTCGCGATCGCCGTGCTGGACCCGTCGGACTCGCCCGGCGGCTTCATCCACACGTAGGCGTCGATGCCGGTCGCCGGTGCCGCCTTCGGCCGCTCGCCGAGGCCCGCGCCCGACTGGTTGCACCAGTTGCCGATGTGGATGCGGCGGTCGTAGCGTCCTCCGTCGACATAGGTGTCGACGCTGGTCGTGGCGCCGGGTCCGCCGGGCCGCGCGGTGCCGCCCCAGCCGTTCCTGGAGGTGTCGATCAGCATGCCGATGCCCGAGTTGAAGCCGACCGAGACGAGCTGGTTGCGGAAGGCCTGCGCGAAGGAGAGCTCGTCGACATAGCGGTTCCAGTCCACCCACTTGGACTGACGCACCGAGGTGCCGTTCACCGTGTCGTTGATGGTGAAGTTGTTCTCCTTGAGGGCGCTGTAGTTCGCCGTGTTGGTGATGAAGCCCGCCACGTCGTCGACCGTCGCGCCCTCGGCCGTCGCCGCCTGCTTGAAGACGGTGGCGGCGGGGGCGAAGTTGTCGTCCCAGCCGAGCCAGCCGTGGTGGCCGGCGTCGAGGTAGTTGTAGACGTTCGGGATCGCGCCGAGCTTGGCCAGCGCGTAGCCGACGCCCTTCACGTAGTTGCCGTTGGCGAGCATGGTGTCGCAGTTCGCGGTGGCGGTGGCTCGGCTGCCGGTGTTGGTGACGAGGTTCGGCAGCGAGTCGATCTCGACGGTCGTGACGATGCGCAGCGAGGCGTACTTGCTGTCGGCGAGGATCGCCGCGATCGGGTCGATGAACTGGGTCTTGTACTTGTCGATGTCCGTCGGGCCGAGTTCGCCGTTGGAGGCGAGGGCGGCACAGTCACGGCCCGGCAGGTCGTAGACGACGAGCTGGACCACCTCTTCGCCGCTGCCCTTCTGGGCGAGCGCCGCGTCGAGGTGGGCGCGCAGGCCCATGCTGGTGGACGAGCCGTTGATCGCGGCGATCCGGTCGAGCCAGACACCGGTGGGCTGGTTGGAGATCCGGCTGCCGCCGGTCTCCGCGGCGGCCTTCGCCGACCACTCCGGGTTCACGTACACCTTGGCGCCGGCGTACGGGTTGTCGACGCGGGTTCCGGTGCCGCCGCCTCCCCCGCCGCCCCCGCCTCCGTCGTCGACGTTGCACGTGACACCGTCGAGGGTGAAGGTCGTCGGGATCGTGTTGGTGCCGCTGTAGGAGCCGTTGAAGCCGAAGCTGACCGAACCGCCCGCGGACAGCGTGCCGTTGTAGCTCTCGTTGTTCGCGGTGACGGCGGTGCCGCTCTGGGTGAGCTTGGTGTTCCAGTAGCTGGTGACCTTCTGGTTGCCGGCGTAGGCCCACTTTACCGACCAACTGGACTTGGCCGCACCGTTGTTGGTGACGGTGACGGCGGCGGTGAAGCCGGTGTCCCACTGGCTCTGCACCTTGTAGTCGACGGTGCAGGGGATGGAGGCGACGGTGTTGGTGCCGACGTCGGCGGGAACGGCTGCGGCGGCTCCGCCCGTTCCCGCGGCGATCAGGGCGAGTGCCCCGAGGATGGCTGTTCTCGCACGGCTCATGTGGGGGTCCCTTATCCGTTGAGGGCGCGCAGGTGGTCGCGCAGCCCGATGCCGTAGGAGGTCGGAGTTCCGTCGTAGTTCGAGATCAGCGACGGACCCGAGGAGCAGTCCCAGGTGTTCCAGGTCCAGCCGAGATACGAGAGCCCCCGGTCGTCGAACCACTTCATGACGGTGTCGACGAACGCGTGGGAGCAGGTGTTCTCCCCGATCTCGCCCGCCACCAGAGGTACCTGGGCGGCGACGGGGGCGAGGGTCGCGTTCCAGCAGCTCTCGCTCGCACAGGTGTTGAAGTTGTAGACGTGGTAGGCGGCGACGAGATTGCCCGTGGGATCACTGGGCTTGTACGTCAGCCACTGGCTCAGGTCGTTCGAGTACGCGAGACCGCCGGCCAGGATCAGGTTCTTGGCGCCGGTGCCGCGAACCGCGTCCACCAGGTCCTGCATTCCGGCGACCTCGTAGGAGATGCCGGGGCAGGTGCCGCCGTCGCGCCAGCAGGTCCACGCCTGGGTGGTCGTGGAGGTCGCGCGGTCCGGGTAGGGCTCGTTGAACAGGTCGAAGGCGACGGCGGGGTCGTCCTTGAAGGTGCTCGCGACCGAGGACCAGAAGGACGGGGTGTACTGCGCGTCGGGCATCGGTTTCTGGCAGGTGGCGTGCACGTCGGAGCAGCCCGCCGAGTTGCCGGTGTACTGGCCGTAGGTCCAGTGCAGTTCGACGAGCGGTGTCATGCCGTGCGCCTCGACCTTGGCCACCAGGTCCTTGACCGCGGCGATGTAGTTGGCGCCCGCGTACTCCGGCTTGATGTTGGAAAGGCCCAGCCAGCACTCCTCGTTCAGCGGGATGCGGACGGTGTTGGCCTTCCAGTCGGCGATCGCCTTGACGGAGGCGTCGTCGACGGGACCGTCGAAGAAGCCGTAGCCCTGGACACACATGAACTCGCCGCCGGAGCGGTTGACGCCGAGCATGCGGCGGGTGGCTCCCGCCGAGTCGACCAGCTTGTTGCCCGAGACGCGCAGCTTCGGCGCCGCACCACCGGCCGGCGGTGGATCGGTGGGCGTGGGTGTGGGAGTGGGGGTCGGCTGGGTGTCCACGTTGCAGGTGGTGCCGTTGAGCCGGAAGGCCGTCGGCACCGCGTTGCTTCCCGACCAGGACGCGAGGAACCCGGCGCTGACGCTCGCGCCGCTCGCGAGCGAGCCGTTCCAGCTCTCGTTGGCAGCGGTCACCGCCGAACCGGACTGGGACCACTTGGCGTTCCAGCCCTGGGTGACCTTCTGACCGCCCGGGAAGTCGAAGCCGAGGCTCCAACTGCTGAGCGCGGTCATGTTGTTGGTGATTTTCACGGCGCCCTGAAAGCCGGTGTCCCACTGGCCGGTGACCGAGTACTCCACCGTGCACGCGGGAGTTGCTCCCGAGGCCGTGACGACCGGCGCGACGGCCGTGCCCACGAGGGCGACGGCGGCGCCGATGACTAGGAGAGACAAACGCGGGGGGTGACGCATGAAGCGACTCCTTGCAGCTCTGGCGCGCCGTGACGGACGCGTCGACTGATGGAACCGCTCCCACTGGTGCGGATGAAGCTAGCGCCAAGTGCCCGCGTTGCCCAGAGGGGTTGCGCAGTTGATCTGTCGAATCATTTCGACTCTTCAAGCACCTTGACCGCTCACACCCCTCTCTCCAATATGGGAGCGCTCCCACTGGTTCAAGGCTTGTTGCTCCTCCCCCCATTCTCCGAGCCGCAAGGAGGAACCAGCACTATGGATCCGAGCCCTCGATGGAGACGTCGCCGCAGGTCACGACGGTTGTGGACCGCCGTAGTGGCGGCACTGGCCCTCCCGCTCACGACGCTGGCGACCGGTACGACTCCCGCACACGCGGCCACGGTTCAGTGCAGCGTCGACTACAAGACCAACGACTGGGGCTCCGGCTTCACCGCTGATCTGACGATCACCAACAGGGGCGCCGACGCCATCAACGGCTGGACCCTGACCTACGCCTACACGGGCAACCAGGCGCTCACCAACGGCTGGAACGGCACGTGGTCCCAGTCCGGCAAGTCGGTCACCGTGAAGAACGCCGCCTGGAACGGGACGATCGGCGCCGGAACCGCCGTGACCACCGGCGCGCAGTTCACCTACAGCGGCACCAACACCGCGCCCGCGTCCTACGCCGTCAACGGCACGACCTGCACCGGCGCGCACCAGCCGCCGATCACCGTGCTGACCAGCCCCGCGGCGGGCGCCGTCTACACCCAGGGCGACGCTGTCCCGCTGGCCGCGACCGCGGCGGCGGCCGACGGCGCGACCGTCTCCAAGGTTGAGTTCTACGACGACACGACCCTGCTCGGCACCGACACCAGCTCGCCGTACACGCTGTCGGCGTCCGGACTGGCCGTGGGAAGTCATTCCATCGTCGCGAAGGCGTACGACAGTCTGGGCGCGTCGGCGGATTCCGTACCGGCCGGCATCACGGTCGCCGCGGGGCCGGCGATCGTCGCCTCACCGACTCAACTCGGCGTCCAGCAGGGCAAGTCGGGGACGTTCACGGTCAAGCTCTCGACGCAGCCGAGCGCCAATGTGACGGTGGCGGTGGCCCGCACGGACGGGAACACCGGGCTGTCGGTGACCGGCGGTTCGAGTCTGACGTTCACTCCGTCCAACTGGAACACCGCCCAGACGGTGACCATCACCGCCGACGCCTCCGGAACCGGGTCCGCGACCTTCACGGCCTCGGCGACCGGTCAGGCCAAGGCCACGGTGACCGTGACAGAGCTGGCCGCGACGAAGGCGTACGACGCGCGCTTCCTGGACCTCTACGGCAAGATCACCAACCCGGCGAACGGCTACTTCTCCCTCGAGGGCATTCCTTATCACTCGGTGGAGACGCTGATCGTCGAGGCGCCGGACCAGGGCCATGAGACGACGTCGGAGGCGTACAGCTATCTGATCTGGCTCCAGGCGATGTACGGGAAGGTCACCGGCGACTGGTCGAAGTTCAACGCCGCGTGGACGACCATGGAGACGTACATGATCCCCACGCACGCCGACCAGCCGACGAACTCCTTCTACAACGCCTCCAAACCGGCCACCTACGCGCCGGAGCTGGACACCCCGAACGAGTACCCGGCCAAGCTCGACACCGGTGTTTCGGTCGGGTCCGATCCGATCGCCTCCGAGCTGAAGAGCGCGTACGGCACGGACGACGTGTACGGCATGCACTGGCTCCAGGACGTGGACAACACCTACGGCTACGGCAACGAACCCGGCAAGTGCGAGGCCGGTCCGACCGCCACGGGTCCGTCGTACATCAACACCTTCCAGCGCGGCGCGCAGGAGTCGGTGTGGGAGACGGTTCCGCAGCCGACCTGCGACTCCTTCAAGTACGGCGGCAAGAACGGCTACCTGGACCTCTTCACCGGGGACTCCTCGTACGCCAAGCAGTGGAAGTACACGGACGCCCCGGACGCCGACGCGCGAGCGGTGCAGGCCGCGTACTGGGCGGACGTGTGGGCCAAGGCCCAGGGCAGGAGCGCCGACGTGTCGGCGACCGTCGGCAAGGCGGCGAAGATGGGCGACTATCTGCGCTACGCCATGTACGACAAGTACTTCAAGAAGATCGGCAACTGTGTCGGCCCGTCGACCTGTGCGGCCGGCACCGGCAAGGACGCCTCTTCCTATCTGCTCTCCTGGTACTACGCCTGGGGCGGCGCCACCGACACCTCGGCGGGCTGGGCCTGGCGGATCGGCTCCAGCCATGTCCACGGTGGCTACCAGAACCCCCTGGCGGCGTACGCGCTCAGCACGAACGCCGACCTGAAGCCCAAGTCCTCGACGGGCGCGGCGGACTGGGGCACGTCCCTCACCCGCCAGCTGGAGTTCTACCGCTGGCTCCAGTCGAGCGAGGGCGCCATCGCGGGTGGCGCGACCAACAGTTGGGCGGGCCGCTACGCGACACCTCCCACGGGGACGCCGACCTTCTACGGCATGTACTACGACCAGCAGCCGGTGTACCACGACCCGCCGTCCAACCAGTGGTTCGGCTTCCAGGCGTGGTCCATGGAGCGGGTCGCCGAGTACTACCAGCAGACGGGGAACGCGAGCGCCAAGGCGGTCCTCGACAAGTGGGTCGCCTGGGCGCTGTCCAAGACCACGATCAACCCGGACGGCACCTACCAGATCCCGTCCACCCTCCAGTGGTCCGGCGCTCCCGACACCTGGAACGCGTCGAGTCCCGGTTCCAACAGCGGACTTCACGTCACCGTCGCCGACTACACGAACGACGTCGGGGTGGCCGCCGCGTACGCCAAGACCCTGTCGTACTACGCCGCCAAGTCCGGCAACACCCAGGCGAAGACGACGGCCAAGGCGCTTCTGGACGGCATGTGGAACAACTACCAGGACGGTCTGGGCATAGCCGTCCCGGAGACCCGCGCCGACTACAACCGCTTCAACGACAGCGTGTACGTGCCGAGCACCTTCACCGGCACGATGCCGAACGGCGACGCGATCAACTCCTCCTCCACCTTCGCCTCGCTGCGGTCCTTCTACAAGAACGACCCGGCCTGGTCGAAGATCCAGAGCTATCTGGCGGGCGGCGCCGCGCCCTCCTTCACGTACCACCGGTTCTGGGCGCAGGCGGACATCGCCCTCGCCATGGGCTCGTACGCGGAGCTTCTCGAATAGTCCCCGCTGTGGCTCCGGGTACGCGGCCCTGTCCCTGACGGCAGGGCCACCGGCCGGGCGGTCCCTCACCGCAACGAGGGCCGCCCGGCCGTCACTTGCTCCCTTCCCCACCCATCCTGCGCACCGGAGAGGACTCCCCCCGTGCGAAGAACACGCATCCTCACGGCCGTACTCGCCCTCGCCGCCGGGCTATTGGCCGGCACCCCGCCCGCACTGGCATCGAGCACCCGCACCACGACCGCCGCGAGCACCCCCACGACAGCGCTCGCGGCGGACACGTACATCTGGAAGAACGCCCGCGTCGACGGCGGCGGCTTCGTCCCCGGCATCGTCTTCAACCGCTCCGAGAAGAACCTCGCCTACGCCCGCACGGACATCGGCGGCGCCTACCGCTGGGTCCAGGCCACGAAGAGCTGGACCCCGCTGCTCGACTCGGTCGGCTGGAACGAGTGGGGGCACACCGGCGTCGTCAGCCTCGCCTCCGACGCCGTCGCCCCGGACAAGGTGTACGCGGCGGTCGGCACGTACACCAATGGCTGGGACCCGACGAACGGGGCCGTCCTGCGCTCCGCCGACCGCGGGGCGAGCTGGCAGAAGACCGATCTGCCCTTCAAGCTGGGCGGCAACATGCCCGGACGGGGCATGGGTGAGCGGCTGGCCGTCGACCCCAACCGGAACAGCGTGCTCTATCTCGGCGCGCCCAGCGGCAAGGGACTGTGGCGCTCCACGGACTCCGGAGTGAGCTGGTCGCAGGTCACGGCGTTCCCGAATCCGGGCAACTACGTCCAGGACTCCACCGACACCAGCGGCTACGCCTCCGACAACCAGGGCGTCGTCTGGGTCACCTTCGACGAGTCCACCGGCACCCGGGGAAGCGCCACCCAGACGATCTACGTGGGGGTCGCCGACAAGGACAACGCGGTCTACCGCTCGACGGACGCGGGGGCGACCTGGTCCAGGCTCGCCGGACAGCCGACCGGCTATCTCGCCCACAAGGGCGTCCTCGACGCCGTGAACGGCTACCTCTATCTCGCCTACAGCGACAAGGGTGGCCCGTACGACGGCGGCAAGGGCCGGTTGTGGCGGTACGCGACGAAGACCGGGACGTGGACGGACATCAGTCCGGTGGTGGAGGCCGACACCTACTACGGCTTCGGCGGCCTGACCGTCGACCGGCAGCACCCGGGCACCGTGATGGCGACGGCGTACAGCTCCTGGTGGCCGGACACCCAGATCTTCCGGTCCACGGACAGCGGCGGGACCTGGACCAAGGCGTGGGACTACACGTCGTATCCGAACCGCTCCAACCGCTACACGATGGACGTCTCGTCCGTGCCCTGGCTGACCTTCGGCGCGAATCCCTCACCACCCGAACAGACCCCCAAGCTCGGCTGGATGACCGAGGGGCTGGAGATCGACCCGTTCGACTCGGCCCGGATGATGTACGGGACGGGCGCGACGATCTACGGCACCGAGAACCTCACCAACTGGGACTCCGGGAGCCAGTTCACCGTCAGACCCATGGTCCAGGGTCTGGAGGAGACGGCCGTCAACGACCTCGCCTCTCCCCCGTCGGGTGCTCCGCTGCTCAGCGCGCTCGGTGACATCGGCGGCTTCCGGCACGCGGATCTCACCAAGGTCCCCTCGATGATGTACACCTCGCCGAACCTCACCAGCACGACCAGCCTCGACTACGCCGAGGCCGACCCGAACACGGTGGTACGCGTCGGCGACCTCGACTCCGGGCCGCACATCGGCTTCTCGACGGACAACGGCGCCAACTGGTTCGCGGGCAGCGACCCTTCGGGCGTCACCGGCGGCGGTACGGTCGCCGCGGCCTCGGACGGCAGCCGCTTCGTGTGGAGCCCGGCGGGCACCGGGGTGCAGTACACCTCCGGGTTCGGTACGTCGTGGTCCGCGTCGAGCGGCATCCCCGCCGGTGCGGTCGTCGAGTCGGACCGGGTCGACCCGAAGACGTTCTACGGCTTCAAGTCCGGCACGTTCTACGTCAGTTCGGACGGCGGGGCGACGTTCACGGTGTCCGCGGCCGCCGACCTGCCGGCCGGAGACAGTGTGCGCTTCAAGGCACTGCCCGGCACCAAGGGCGACATCTGGCTGGCGGGCGGCGCGAGCGACGGCGCGTACGGGCTGTGGCACTCGACGAACGGCGGCACGAGCTTCACCAAGCTGTCGAACGTCGACCAGGCCGACACGATCGGCTTCGGCAAAGCGGCGACCGGCTCCTCGTACCAGACGCTCTACACCAGCGCGAAGATCGGCGGCGTACGCGGGATCTTCCGCTCGACGGACAAGGGCGCGAGCTGGACGCGCCTCAACGACGATGCCCACCAGTGGGGTTGGACCGGCGCGGCCATCACCGGGGACCCGCGGATCTACGGGCGCGTGTACGTCGCGACGAACGGGCGAGGGATCATCTACGGCGACACGTCGGACACCGGGGGCGGTGGTGGCGGCGGTACGGACCCGACACCGCCGTCCACGGGGGCCTGCACGGTGACGTACAGGATCACGAACCAGTGGCAGGGCGGCTTCCAGGCGGACGTGTCCCTCACCAACACCGGCTCCTCGGCCTGGACCGGCTGGAACCTGGGCTGGTCCTTCACCGACGGCCAGAAGATCACTCAGCTCTGGAACGCCGACTACTCCCAGTCGGGCGCGGCGGTGACGGCCAAGAACCTGGGCTGGAACGCGAACGTGGCCCCCGGCTCGACGGTCGGCTTCGGCTTCACGGGGAGCTGGACGGGGACGAACACGAAACCGTCGGTCTTCAAGCTGGGGGGTCAGGCCTGTGCGGTGAGTTGAGCCCGTGGCCCACCGCCCTCGGGGGCATCTGCCGGCCGGCCCCACCAGGTCGGACGGGTGCCCCTGAGCGGCCCGGACTCCCCTCGATGATCACGACTGCGTCACCTCCTTCACGTATGCCTCACACCTTCTTCACATCCCCCGATATCGTCACCCCACCACGAACCAACCCTGGGGGGACCATGTCGCACGACAAGCCGCCGCACGAGCACGAACGGCCGCCCGTGGCAACCGGATCCGTGCCGGAGCCGGCGAGAGCCCGTAGAGCAAGAAGGCGCCACCTGCTGCCGGTGATCGCCGTCGCGGTCCTCCTCGGCGTCAGCGCCTGCGGCAGTGACGGTGGCGACGACAAGGGCGCCACCACGAAGGCCGCGGTCGCCAAGGCGCGGCCCACCGTCACTGTCACCACGACGGCGACCGCCACGGTGACCGCGGAGCCGGAACCGGCTCCGACCGTGACCGCGACGAAGACCGTCAAGGTGAAGGTCACCGTCACCGCGCGCGCCGCATCGGGCAGCGGCTCCGGCGGCAGCGGCAGCAGTGGCGGTGGCGGAACCGGTGTCAGCACCTGCTCGATCACCTCGAACGCCGGCAACTGCTACTCGGCGGGCCAGTACTGCCGCAACAGCGACCACGGCGCCTCGACGACCACGGCGGGCGGCACCAGGATCACGTGCGCGTACCGCTCCGGCGGATGGCGCTGGACGTACAGCTGACGGCATCCCGCCACCCCGGACAGCCCGGCCGACATGGAGCTCGGCCCGGCTGATCGAGGGCAGCCGCAGAGCCTCCCGTGGGGAGCCGGGAGGAGCGGCGGGCCCCGTGAAGAGCACAGCTCAGGCGGGGTCCGAGGGGTGGCGGTCCGGGCCCGGAAGGGCCAGGAGGGTCACACGCACACCATGCATCAGGAACCGGCCACAGCAATAGAGTCCGGCCGAAAATCGATCGTGTGAGTCGTGTGATTCGCCGGGCCGAACCGGTGGCGGCTCCTGGCCGGGACTCCGGGTCTGGCACGCCCCTGTTCCACCTGCACTTCACGCCGGCCGGCTCATCCTGGCCGAACCTGGCCGGGCGGTGAGTCGCGGGATCCGCCACCCGGAGCACTCCGGATCGCCCATGCCAACGGGCGTAAACCGTCGGTCTCAACCGCCTGCCACGGGCCTGGAGCCGATGGCTGCGCAGGCTGCTTCCTTTGTGGGGTAGCCGTCCGCCGGGTAGATCACCGGCCCGCCGAGTTCCCCATGACCGTCAGTGGCGGAGGACTCGCCACTGTCGGGCTGGGCGTTGGGGAAATAGCAGGCCGCGAACCGGGTCGGCCTTGGAGTCTGTGGCTCTGTGTCCTGTATGGGCTGGTTCCACATCCGGTCCCAGGCCGCCGCGCAGGAACGCGCCGCGTCCTGCGGATCGAAATCCTTCATGGCTTTGAGCGGCAGCTGGCTCAGGTCCGCCTCGGGCGACAGCGTGCGAGCGCACATGACATTGTGCCCGTCCTCGCCCCATGGCCCGAACATGGCTACGGCAGCCGTGGTGGCGCCCCCGAGGAGGACGGCCGTGACCGCACCGACCATGACCAGGTGCCGGCGCCTCCCGGAACCGGCCGTGCCCTGCGGCTGCTCGGTGCGTCGCATGATTTCTCGCAGGACGGCCTGGCCGTCTTCGGACGCCGCCCAGCCGTCGGTGCCGTCTTCGGTGGGGCGCAGGGCGCGGACGGCGTCGAGGTCGGACGCTCGGCTGCGCTTGGTGGCGGTCTGCTTCATGCTGACTCCCGTTGGGTGAAGTGGGCCTGGTCAAGGGCGCTTTGGTCCGGCTGCGCATGGCCTGCGGGGGGCAGCGCCGCCCTGAACCTCTTGCGTGCCCGGTGCAGGCGCACGGCGAAGGCAGTGGCCGTGCAGCCCGTGACCACGGCCGCCTGCTTGGCCGTCAGTCCGTACCAGGCACTCAGCACGAGTACCTCCCGGTCCTGTGCGGAAAGCGCCGACAGCGCGGCGGCCACCTCGGCCCGCGTCCCTATCGCGTCCCCGATCTCCGCCGCCTCCGTCCGGTCGGCCATCACCGCCAAGCGCTCGGTCAGCGCACGGTGCCGCTGGTCGGACCGCACGCGGTTGGCCAGCAGCCGCCGGGCCGAGGCGAGCAGCCACGGCAGCGCATCGTCGGGCACGGCCCCGGACTTGCGCCAGGCCAGCACAAAGGTCTCCGACAGGATGTCCTGTGCTGTCTCCCGGTTCGTACGGTGCAGCAGATACGCCAGGACCCGATCAGCATGAACCGTATAAAGAGCCTCCAGGGCCCGGTGTCCGGCCGGGTCGCCGTACTCCCCGGCGGTTGTTCGTCGTCGTCTCACAGCACCTCAGTCTTCCGCCCGTCAACGGCTGTCAATCGGGAGATGTCCGGCCGGGCCCGATCTCTTACAGCCTCTGGCAGATTCAGGCTCGGGCCCGACCGCCAGGCGTGACACGGAGCACGGGACCGCCGTGAGTACACTCCCCGCGCGAGTCGCCCCTGCGCGATCGCCACCTGCTACAGAGGAAAGGACGCGTACAGGGTCTGGTTGACCACAGTGACTTCAATAGCCGGAGCAGGTCATGCTGAGGCAGGGAGCGGAAGTCAGGTCAGCGCACGCCCCGGCGCACTCCCCAGGCGCGATTGACTGCACCACGGCAAGGGACGCCATCGCGCGCAGGAAGCGTCACCCATTGCGAGCGTCTGCGGTGCCCGATGCCGTTGCGGGTGCTGCACGATGGTTACCTCGCGAGAGGACGGACTACTTCTGGCCTCTCAGTCGCCGCTGTCCGCAAGGGAGTTGCCGCTGCGCAGCAAGCGCTCACTAAGCGTATCTGCGGGCCAGCTCCGCGACCGTTTCGGCGATGCGGGCGCGTAGTTCGGGCGGTGCCAGGACCTCGATGGCCGTCCCGAGGCGCAGGAAGTCGTCGTGGGCCAGGTCCAGGGACTCGACGGGGACGGTCGCACGGGTCCAGCCCTGCTCGTCCGTCAGCCCGTTGACCGCCACGGCCTGGCCGGCGGGGCCGCTCAGATTGACTCCGGGCGCGATCCGCACGACCGCCTCCGCCCGGTGCAGCCGTTCGTGGAACCCCCGTTGGTACGCGGTCCAGTACTCCGCCAGATCGAATCCCTCGGGCCGGGTGAACTCCGCGTCGGACATGTGGAGTTCGAGGATCTGGTCCACGCGGTAGGTGCGTGGTCCCGGGCCCGCGACGACGTACCAGCGGCCCGCCTTCAGGACGAGCCCGTACGGTTCCAGGCGGCGCTCCACGTCGGTGGGTTCGCGCCAGCGGCGGTAGCGGATGTCGAGGACTCGGCCGTTCCAGACGGCGTCGGCGACCGCGGTGAGATACGGGGTCGCGTCGGCGTCCGCGTACCAGCCCGGCGCGTCCAGGTGGAAGCGGCCGCTCACCCGGTCCGCGTGCTCGCGCAGTTCACGCGGGAGGGCCGCCCGCACCTTGAGCTGCGCCGCAGCGAGCACCGCGCCGAGTCCGAGTTCGGCGGCGGGTCCGGGGACCCCGGCGAGGAAGAGCGCCTCGGCCTCCTCGGTGGTGAGACCGGTGAGGCGGGTGCGGTAGCCGTCGAGCAGCCGGTAGCCGCCCGCGTGTCCCGCGTCGCCGTACAGCGGGACGCCCGCCGCGCTCAGCGCCTCGACGTCCCGGTACACGGTCCGGACCGAGACCTCCAGCTCCTCGGCGAGCTGGCCGGCGGTGAGTCTGCCGCGGGTCTGGAGCAGCAGGAGGATCGAGATGAGACGGCTGGACTTCACTGACACAGGATGTCAGTGAAGCGGGCCTAGCGTACTGCCATGACTTCAGCCACCTCCACGCCCGCCACGGCCACCGCGGCTCCCGCGGGACCGGCGCCCTCCGGGGTTTCCGCCGGCTCCGGCGCGTCCCCGGGCCCCGCCGCCTTCCGGGAGAAGCTCCTGACCGTGCCGCCGCCCATCGAATCGGCGGGACGGCGGATCAAGCGGTACCACGTGACCGCGGACCCCGCCGGTATCGAGCCGGAGATCGAGGGGGCGGCGTACGCGATGCTGCCGCGGCTGCTCCCCGAGCCGGACGGCACCCCGCCCGCCACGTTCGCCGTCCTGCACCGGGGCGGCGACGGCAGCGCCTATCTGTGCGCGTACAGCTGGGTCTGGGACAACGTCCTGCACTTCCGGGCCGCCGCCGCGGGCCAGCCGGTGCTCGGCTGCCCCGACCGGGACCCGACGAACTTCGTCGTCACGGAACGCCCGTGGATCGGCTGTGTCTGGGAGCTGCCGCCGATCCTGCACGAGCGGGACGCCTGGGTACGGCATCTGCTCGCCTCCGAAGCACCCGACCTCGACGCCTACTTGGCCGACTCGCTGCCCGAAGGAACCACGGGAGACCGCGCATGAACGACGTCCGCGACAACGCCCCGGCCGCGCACGGCTTCGACTTCTTCCACGGCGACTGGGACGTCGCCCACCGCCGCCGTACCGACTTCCTCGACCCGGACAGCGGCTGGGAGGAGTTCCCCGCGGTCACCCACTGTCGGCCCCTCTTCGGCGGCGCGGCGAACATCGACGAGATGGATGTGCCGAGCCAGGGATGGACGGGCCTGACGCTGCGGCTCTTCGACGTGGAGACCGGGCTGTGGTCGCTGAACTGGTCGTCCAGCCGGAGCGGCCGGCTGTTCCCGCCGGTGTTCGGGGGGTTCGGGCCGGACGGGCGGGGCGAGTTCCAGGGCGACGACACCCATGACGGGAAGGACGTGCGGGTGCGGTTCGTGTGGTCGGGGATCTCGGAGACGACGGCCCGCTGGGAGCAGGCGTTCTCCGTGGACGGGGAGAAGACCTGGCTGACCAACTGGACCATGGACTTCACCCGGAGGGAGGCCGGCTGACGTCCTGGTCCGGCCCGGTGCACGCGCGTTCGCCGCTTGCGGAAGGCGGGGGTGGAACCCGGTTCACTGCATGCGGAAGGCCCGCGGGGTGAAGCCCGGTTCGTTCCCTTCGGGAGGCCCGAAGACGAAGTCCGGATCACTCCTTTCGGAAAGCCCGCAAGGTGAAGTCCGGTTCGCGGCGCGGGACATCGGGCCCGGGCAGGGTCTCGATCCGCTCGGCCAGCCGAGGTCCGGCGGCCGCGTAGAGCCGGCCGTCGCGGATGTACTGGGCCACGCGGCGCGGGGTGCGGCCCTGGCCGTGCCCGCGGAAGAGGGCCGTACCGCTCGGGACCAGGCCGTGCTCGGCGGCGTACGCCGTGACGCGTTCGTTCGCGTCCTCGGCGTGCTCGGCGCCACAGAGCGCGGTCAACGCGTCGATGTCACTGCCGACATGGTGGGCCGCCGCCTTGTCGACGGAGGTGACGAACACACCACCGGGGCGCAGGACGCGCGCGGCTTCGGCGACGACCGGTCCGGCGTCGTCCAGCAGATGGAGCAGCCAGACGGCACACACGGCGTCGAACGAGCCTTCCGGGAAGGGGAGTCGGCGGGCGTCGGCGCGGACGACGGCTCCGGGGAGGCGTTCCGCCGCCCGGCACGCCATGCCGTGGGCCGCGTCCGCCCCCGTCACCCGCAGCCCCGGCCGACCGGCGGCGAGTCCGCTCGTCACGATGCCGGTGCCGCAGGCCACGTCGAGCAGGCCGCGGGCGGTGTCGGGGACCAGCGCGAGGACGGCGGCCGCGGCGGCGGCGGCCCGTGGTTCGCCGCCGCGCGTCGCGTCGTAGCCGCCGGCTTCCTTGTCGTAGTCCAGCACGGAGGTCAGCTCGCCCCGTGCCCCGGCGCGAGTGCCTCGACCCGGCGGGCGAGACCGAAGTCGAGCACCGTGACGGCGCCGCCGACGCTGTGGGTGTTCACGGTGAGGGCGATCGTGTTGTAGCCGAGGGTGAGGTCGGAGTGATGGTCGAGTTCCTCCTGCACCTGGGCGATGTGCACGACCATCGCGGTCGCCGCGAAGTGTGTGCCGAGCCGGTAGGTACGGGCGAGCCGGTCACCCTCCAGCGACCAGCCGGGCAGGTCCGCCAGCCGTTCCTCGATCTCCTTGGGCTCCAGCGGTTCGACGGCCATGGACGTGATCCCTTCGTACGGCGGGTGAGGCGTGCGGGGCGATGGGTCCGGGGTGGGGCGTGGTGGATCCGGGGTGGGGCGCGGGGGTCGGACCGGCGGCGAAGGCCGGGCGGACCAGGCCCTTCGCCCAGCGTGCCACAGCCGCCACCCCTCGGCAGGGCACGGCGGGCACGCCGGTTCAGCGGCGACGGCCGAACGGGCTACCGCCGCCGACCGTCCCCGGCACCGCCGGACAACCGCGTACCCGTGCGCGGTCGAGGGCGCACCGGTGGACAACCGCGCACGGTCGACGGCACCCGGCGGACAGCCGCCTACCCGTGCGCGGTCGACGGCCTCCGCCTCGCCGGGACGGGTTTCCCGGGTCGTTCACGTGCCTCCCCTCGGCTACCGTCCTCCTATGAGCATCGACCCGCCCGGCCCCGCAAGAACCGCCACCTCAAGTGCCGCCACGGACAAGGGTGTCGGGCCGCTGCTGCGCGGCTGGCGGGAGCAGCGGCGGGTGAGCCAGCTCCAACTGGCCCTGCGGGCGGACTCCTCGGCCCGGCACATCAGTTTCATCGAGACGGGCCGCTCGCGCCCCAGCGAGGAGATGGTGCTGCGGCTCGCCGAACACCTCGACGTGCCGGTCCGCGAGCGCAACGCGCTGCTGCTCGCTGCGGGTTACGCCCCGCGCTACGCGGAGACCCCGCTGGACGACCCGTCGATGGACGCGCTGCGCGAGGGCATGGAGCGACTGATCCAGGGCTACGAGCCGTATCCGGCGCTGGTGGTCGACGCGACGTACGACGTACTGGCCGCGAACCGCGGGATCGCCCTGCTGCTGGACGGTGTCCCGGAGCGGCTCCTCGTCCCGCCGCTGAACGCGATGCGGCTGACGCTGCACCCGGAGGGCCTGGCGCCGCGCATCCGCAATCTGCGCACATGGCGGGATCACCTGCTGGCCCAGATGGACCGGCAGATCGCCCTGCGCCGTTCGGAGCCGCTGCGCGCGCTGTACGAGGAGGTGGCGGCGTATCCGGTCCCGGACCGGGACGCCGAGGCGGACGACGACGAGCCGCTCGGTCCCGTCCCTCACTTCGCGCTCCCGCTGCGGATCGAGCACGAGGGCCGGGTGCTGTCGTTCATCTCGTCCATCTCCACGTTCAACACCCCGATGGACGTGACGGTCGCCGAACTGGCCATCGAGACGTTCCTTCCGGCGGACCCGGCGACGGGCAAGTACCTTCACTCGCTGCACTCGTGACCGTTTGTCACCGTGGCTCGACACCGGGCGGGACCGCCGACCGGTGACTGCGGCGCGCGGAGGGCATGGAGGCGCCTACGAGGCGTCATATCCCGCTGCATGACGTCGGGTTGAGGCCACACGATGATGGGTCCGCACGGACATGGCACACTGCACGCATACTTCGGCGCGTGGGGAGGCGTGGCGTGAGTGAGCGGCGGCCGGCACCCACGGTGGGCCAGGTGGTTCTGGGCCGACGGCTGCAGGAGCTGCGTGAGGCCGCGGGCCTGAAACGGGAAGAGGCGGCGCGTGTCCTGAGGGTCGCGCCGACGACCGTGCGCCGGATGGAGACGGCCGAGGTCGCCCTCAAGATCCCGTACGTGCAGGTCCTGTTGACGACGTACGGCGTCTCCGACGACGAGGCCGAGATCTTCGTGGCGCTGGCCGAGGAGGCCAACGAGCCGGGCTGGTGGCAGCGGTACCACGACGTGCTGCCGGACTGGTTCAGCATGCACGTCAGCCTGGAGGGCGCGGCCCGGCTGATCCGCAGTTACGAACCGCACTTCGTGCCGGGGCTGTTGCAGACCGAGGAGTACGCGCGGGCCGTGCTGGAGGCCGGGACGGTCGGGCAGACGGGCGCCGAGGCCATCGACCGGCATGTGGCCCTGCGCCTGAAGCGGCAGGCACTGCTCACCCGCGAGAACCCGCCCCACCTCTGGGTGATCATGGACGAGACGGCTCTGCTGCGTCCGGTGAGCATCCGGGGTGAGGTCATGCGCGAGCAGATGGACCGACTCCTCGAATGGGTCGAGCTCGATCACATCACGCTCCAGGTCGCGGAGTTCGCGGCGGGGCCGCACCCGGGGACGTACACGTCCTTCGCGCTGTTCCGCTTCGCCGAGCGAGAGCTGCCGGACATCGTCTACAGCGAGTACGTGACCGGCGCTCTCTATCTCGACGCGCGTGAGGAGGTCGCCCTGCATCTGGAGGTGCTGGACCACATGTCGGCCCACTCCGCCTCCGCGGAGCGCACCAAGGAGATCCTCCGGGAATTCCGCGACCGCTACTGAGCGGGTCCCGGTCCCCGGGCCCCGTCCCGGGTGCTCCCTCCGTCCTCTTCGCGGTCCTCGTCCACGATCTCCGCGTCCACCACGACGTCGTCGTCACCCGCGCCCGGGGCCTGCCCGGTGGGCGGCTGGTCCTGCGGGGCCGACCCCTGCTGGGCCTGGGCGTACATGGCCTGGCCCATCTGCTGGCTGCCGGTGGCCAGCCTCTCGATGGCGCCGCGCAGGGCGGCGGTGTCGGTGGAGGAGTCCTCCAGAAGCTGTTTGAGTTCGTCGGCCGCGGAGGACACCTGGGCCTTGGTGTCAGCGGGGATGCGTTCGTCGTTCTCGCGGACGAACTTCTCCGTCTGGTACACGAGTTGCTCGCCGTGGTTGCGGGTCTCGGCCGCCTCCCGGTTGCGCCGGTCCTCCTCGGCGTACTGCTCGGCCTCGCGCACCATGCGGTCGATGTCGTTCTTGGCGAGCGCGGAGCCACCGGTCACGGTCATCTTGTGCTCGCGCCCGGTGGCCAGATCCTTCGCGGAGACATGGGTGATCCCGTTGGCGTCGATGTCGAAGGCGACCTCGATCTGCGGGACACCGCGCGGCGCGGGCGGCAGACCGGTGAGGTCGAAGACGCCGAGCTTCTTGTTGTACGCGGCGATCTCGCGCTCTCCCTGGTAGACCTGGATGCCGACCGAGGGCTGGTTGTCGGCGGCCGTCGTGAAGATCTCCGAACGCCGTGTGGGAATGGTGGTGTTGCGCTCGATGAGGGTGGTCATGATGCCGCCCTTGGTCTCGATGCCGAGGGACAGCGGGGTGACGTCGAGGAGCAGGACGTCCTTCACGTCGCCGCGGATCACACCGGCCTGGAGTCCCGCGCCGAGGGCCACGACCTCGTCCGGGTTGACGCCCTTGTGCGGGTCCCTGCCGGTGAGTTCCTTCACCAGGTCGGTGACGGCGGGCATCCGGGTGGAGCCGCCGACCAGGATGACGTGGTCGACGGCGGACAGCTTCACACCGGCGTCCTTGACCGCCTGATGGAAGGGCGTCCTGCAGCGGTCGAGCAAGTCGGCCGTCAGCTCCTGGAACTGAGCTCGTGTCAGTTTCTCGTCGAGGTGCAGCGGGCCTTGGACGGTGGCGGTGATGTAGGGCAGGTTGACGGTGGTCTCGGTGGACGAGGACAGCTCGATCTTGGCCTTCTCGGCACCCTCGCGCAGCCGTTGCAGAGCCATCTTGTCGTGTCCGAGATCGATGCCGTGCGCGGCCTTGAAGCGCTGGGCGAGGTGCTCGACGATCCGCTGGTCCCAGTCGTCACCGCCCAGCCGGGTGTCCCCGTTGGTCGCCTTGACCTCGATGACCCCGTCGCCGATCTCCAGGAGCGAGACGTCGAAGGTGCCGCCGCCCAGGTCGAAGACGAGGACGGTCTGCTCCTCCCCGCGGTCGAGTCCGTACGCGAGAGCCGCGGCGGTCGGCTCGTTGATGATCCGTAAGACCTTCAGGCCCGCGATCTCGCCCGCCTCCTTGGTGGCCTGGCGCTGCGCGTCGTCGAAGTAGGCCGGCACGGTGATCACGGCGTCCGTGACGTCCTGGCCGAGGTAGGCCTCGGCGTCCCGCTTCAGCTTCTGCAGCACCCGCGCGGACAGTTCCTGGGCGCGGTAACGGGTGCCGTCGACGCTGCCCTTCCCGGGGAACCGCCAGTTCACATCGCCCATGTACCGCTTCACGGACCGCGCGGTGCGCTCCACGTTCGTCACGGCCTGCCGCTTGGCGACCTCGCCGACCAGCACCTCGCCGTTCTTGGCGAAGGCCACCACGGAGGGCGTGGTGCGTGCTCCCTCGGCGTTGGCGACGACCGTCGCCTCACCGCCCTCCAGGACGGCCACCACCGAGTTAGTCGTACCGAGATCGATCCCGACCGCACGTCCCATGTCCGTCCCCTTCCGCCCCGGCTCTGCCCGCCCTCAAGCACAAAACCTGTGTTGTCGCTTGTCAATGGCGCGGACGGCCGTACAGGGGCGGACACGCCGGTGCCGCGCCTCCCCGTGGGGGCGCGGCACCGGTGTGTGCGCGTCAGGCGAGCTTCGCCGACAGGGTGATCGTCGTGCCGGTCAGGGCCTGGCTGACCGGGCAGTTCTTCTTGGCGTCCTCGGCCGCCGCGACGAAGCCGTCGTTGTCGAGACCCGGCACCGTGCCCTCGACCGTGAGGTGGATGCCGGTGATGCCCTCGCCGGGCTGGAAAGTGACGTCGGCGTTGGTCAGGAGCTTGGTGGGCGGCGTCCCGGCACCCGCGAGGGCGTGCGACAGCGCCATGGAGAAGCAGCTCGAGTGGGCGGCCGCGATCAGTTCCTCGGGGCTGGTCCTGCCGTTGGCGTCCTGGGCCCGCGACGCCCACGTCACCGGCTGCTCGCCGATGCCGGAGGAGTCGAAGGTGACGACGCCGCTGCCCTGGAGCAGGTCGCCTTCCCACACGGTGTGCGCGGTGCGCGTGGTTGCCACGGTGATTCCTTTCGGGAGTGGTCCCGTTGCCGGGGTCCGTGTCTCCCATCCGATCACACCTGGGCCCGGTGCACCCCACGCTTCGGACGGCGACCTGCCGGTGCGTGTCCGGGATTTCGTCGCCGAGGACGGGGGAAGGGCCCGCCGGGACGGCGCGGCGGGAACTCAGGTCACCCGGAAGACCGGCCCGCGCGCGGTGAACGGGAGCCGCGCGCCGTGCGGGATCAGATAGGCGTGCTCGCGCCGCACCCGCAGCACGTCGCAGTATCCGTCCGTGATCACCAGGACGGGCGCGCCCGGCGGGAAGTCGTCGGCACGGTGCAGCAGATCGATGCCCGGCTGCAGCACGGTGCCACCGCGCCCGTGCACCCGTACGCGTCCGGCGATCTCCGTGACGGGCAGATAGCCCGCGTCGTGCGGCGCGGCGTCGCAGAACACGACGCGCGCGGCGGGAACGTCACGGGCCTCGGCGTACGAGGCGATGGCGCCCAGTGCCTTGCCGAGCAGGGTGCGGTCCATGGAGGCGGAGGTGTCGAGGACGACGCCGAAGGTGCAGCGGGCGATCTCCTCGGGCGGGAACCAGCGGCCCGCGCGCGGGATACCCGGGGTGGCCGCCTGCCGGCGGGAGGGACGGGCGTACGAGCGCAGCGGCTCGGGGCGGGGCACGAACTCGTCGAACCAGCGGGCGAGTCGGGCGTCCCAGGGCAGCGGCGGATGACTGAGCGCGCGGATCTCCTCGACCAGGCCGCCGGGGAGGAAGCCGCGCTCCTGCTGCTGGTGCAGATCGAGGCCCCGGGCCAGGCCCCGCCGGTAGAACTCGTCGAGGTCGACGTAGTCGCGCGGCGAGCCGAGCGGTCCGCCCAGGATGTCGCCCGCTCCCCTGCCGCGCAGCGTGGCGAGGCGGCGCACACGGCGCAGATCACCGGCGATCCTGTCGTACACCTCCTCGGCGGACAGGTCCTTCAGCTCCGGGTCGTACAGCAGGCCGTCGGGCATCGTGCCGACCCGCATCTCGCACAGCCAGCCGTTGATCACGTAGTCGGCGGCGACGTTGAAGAGGTACGGGTCCCGGGTGCCGCGGCGGTCGCCGTGGCGCAGGGCGGCGTGCAGCATCTCGTGGGCCAGGACGAACCGCCATTCCTCGTCGTCGAACCGGCGCAGCGGGTTGATGTAGATCTCGCCCGCCTCGGTGTCCACGGCGGCGACGGAGATGTCGTGGGCACGGGCGAGTTCGGCGTCGGCGACGAGGGTGATGCCGGCGGCGAGGCCACCGAGCAGCGGGTAGGAGGAGACGAACCAGCTCAGCGCCCGCTCCCAGGGCCGGAGCGGGGTACGCGCGTCGCCCAGGGAGACGCGTCGTCCGCCCGCCACGTCCATCGCGGCGGCCATGGTGCGGGTCAGCGCGTGCGCGAAGGCCACCTGCCAGTCGGTCGGAGCGGCCCCCTGCCAGGTGCTCCAGGGCACGAGGACCTGGTCCGGGGCGCCGCCCGCCGTACCGCAGTGTTCGTACCGGGGCGGGATGCCGTCGCGGCGCCAGGCCGCGGCGAGCCGTTCCTCGTCCCCGTCGGGGTAGGAGTCCGGGAGGTCCTCGGGGGTCAGCCGGGCCGAGAAGCCGCGCAGGAAGCGGTTGACCACCACGCAGCGGGCGGCGAGGTCGAAGCGGTCCGGCTGCTCGCGCTCGCCCGCCGCGGCCGGGAGATGACCGAAGCCCAGATGGATGACGGCGTGCGCCACGGCCCAGGCCCAGGTGACGGGGTCGGTGCGCCGGGTCGGGTTGACGTGCACGGTCCCGTTGGAGTCGACGGCCACCAGCCCGTCCCGGGGAACTCTGGTGCACGTCTCCTCCCGGCAGACGCGGAAGTTCACGGCTTCCAGGGCCGGATTGGCCCGGATCAGCAGCATCCCCTGGGCGAACGCCTCGGCGGCGGGATCGGGCTTGGCCTTGGTCCCGGCCTTGCGGGAACGGCTCACCGGCGCGCCTCCACCAGACGCGGCATGTCCCGGGCCGCCTCCACGAGGAACCACGCGGGCAGGACCGGATTGCCGTCGGCGTCCGAGGCGATGACGCTCTGGGCGACCTCGACGGATATCTCCGCGAGCTGGATCAGCAGGGACTTCGCCCGGTACGCGGTCTGGCGGGCGTTCGCCGAGATGTGGTCCCGGCCGGCCGGGAGTTCCTTGATCAGACGGCCTCGGAAGGACTCCGCGAGGTAGTAGAGGAGATCGCGGTCCTCCAGGCGGGAGGGCCAGCGGGCGTCACCCTTGAGGACGGCCTCGATGCCGAAGCGACTGCGCACGATCTTGACGTAGCCGCAGAACGCGACCGCGTGCGCCGGCGTCAGCGTGCCGTGGGCGATCACCTTCAGGGTCTCCTCGTCGAGCGCGTCGCCGAAGGAGCGCAGCGCGTCGGAGAGCATGTGCCAGGAGCGCGGCGTGGAGAAGGGCTCCTCGGTCTTCGGCGGCTTGGACCACAGGTGGTCGGGGCGGTCGGTGACGTGGTCGAGCACCCAGGGGTGGATGTCGTTCGCGGCGGCCCAGACGAGCCAGTCCTTCGGAGAGGCCTCCAGATGGACGTGGGTGAGGCGGTTGACCAGCGCCGAGGCGATCGGGCGGGCCAGCGCGTTGTCCGTCGCGCGATTGCCCGCGCCGATCACGATGGAGCCCTTCGGCAGTTCGTACTCACCGATGCGGCGGTCCAGGATCAGCGAGTAGAAGGCCTTCTGCACATCGGGGGTCGCCGCGTTCAGCTCGTCCAGGAACAGGCAGTACGGCTCGTCGCGGGCGATGGCCTGCGGCGGACAGAAGACGGAACGCCCGTCGCGGATCTGCGGCACACCGATCAGGTCCTCGGGCGCGAGCTGCGTACCCAGCAGGCTCACGCACTCCAGCCCGAGCGATTCGGCGAACTCCCGGACCAGGGAGGACTTTCCGATGCCGGGGGCGCCCCAGAGGAAGACCGGCCGCACGGTGGCGAGACCGAGCAGCAGCTCCGGGACACGGGACGGAGTGACGGTGACGGCTGCCTGCACAGGCGGGCTCCTTGACAGCGGGAGGAAGACGGGAGAGGTGGGAGAGGTACGAAGGACGCGCGCGAAAGCGGGCGTGCGATGCCCACAGTGTGGCTACGGCGGTACGCCCGCCGCCTCCCATTTTTGCTTCGTACACGGCCTTCTTCGTCCGGTGAAGCAGGACGCTCTCGCCCGGTGAACGGGACACCGCACGCCCCGTGGGCGCCGGCATGCCCGCTCAGGCGGCCCGCTCGTCCGGGCGGGACGGCAACGGGACCTGGGCGCCGTCGCACTCACGCAGCCAGCGCCGCAGCACGTCGTGCACCCGCTCGGCGCCGACGAGTCCGGTGTCCGCGCCGACCGGTGGGGACAGGGCCAGCGGGGAGAGGAGGAACGGGTGCCCCTGGGCACCCCCGAGCCCGCCGTGCGAGCCGATCTGCTCCTCGAAGGCGAGGACTTCGCCCTCCACGGGGTCGTACCAGGAGTTGACCATGATGTCGGCGGTGTGCGGGAACGTGTGCGTACGCCGCACCACGGCGGCGGCGCCGGGGCCGAAGTCGGCCAGCGGGCCCGGGTGTTCGTCGTCGAGCCGGCCCACCGGCACCTCGGCGCCGTGCGCGCCGAGCACGAGGCCGCCGTGCTCCTCGCTGCGCACCAGGAGGAAGCCGACGCCGGGGTGGTTGGCGAGCGTGGGCAGCAGCGCGGGGTGACGCCGGTCGATCTCCTCCCGGCTCATCCGGTGCGGAACGTCCGGGAAGGAGACGAGACCGAGGTTCCCGGAGGCCAGGACCAGGGGTTCGGAGCGGCGCCCCGCCGGTCCGCGCCGCTCCTCGCGCTCCTCCACCGGCCGGCGCAGCGCGGCCCGGACGGCGGTCCGGGCCTCGGCACCACTGTGGGTCCGCCGGGCCTTGCGGGGCACGGGCAGCCCGCAGCCGGCCCGGACCAGATGGCCGAGGCTGAGGCCGTACCTGGTCAGGAAGGTCTCACCCGGGCTCTGGCCGTGGTCGGAGAGCACGACGACGCGGTAGGGCCGCGGGGCGTGCTCGGCGACCTTCTCGATCAGCGCGAGCGAACGGTCGAGCCGCTCCAGGATCCGCTCGGCGTCCCGACTCCGCGGCCCGGAGTGGTGCGCCACCTCGTCGTAGGCCACGAGGTCCGCGTAGACGGCGTTGCGTCCGGCGAGCATGTCGCCGATCACCGCGGCGACCACGACATCCCGTTCCACGACGGTCGCGAAGGCGCGGACGAACGGATACAGACCGCCGCGTTTGACGCGGGGCCGTCGTCGCCGGAGGCGGGCCCGGGTGGACTGGCCCGTCTCCCTGAAGACCTCGGCCACGAACGACATGGCCGTACGGACGGCGTTGGCCGGGTCGGAGAAGTACGCGAAGTATCCGGCCCGTGAGCGGTTGTCCCGCCCCCTGCGCGCGGCCACGGACAGCACGAGGGCGAGCTCGTCGGCACCGCCGCCGAAGAGGTTGCCCCGGCTCGCGCCGTCGGCCGTGAGCAGGCCGCCGTCGCCGGTGCGCGCGACGGCCCGCCGCTGGAGCTCGGCGGCACCGGTCGGCCGGTTGCAGACCATGACCTCCTGGGTGTCCTTCTCGTACCAGCGGAAGGCCGGGACGTCGTGGTTGGTGCCGTGCAGGATGCCGAGCTGGCTGGCGCCGGTCTGGCTGGACCAGTCGGTTCTCCACGGGGTGAGCCGGTGGGTGGGACGGTTCCCGTCGATCCAACGGGCGGCGGTCGGCATCAGCCGTTTGCCGATCGCCTCCCGCAGCACGTCGTGCCCGACGCCGTCGAGCTGGAGGAAGACCACACCGGGAGTCGAGGGGCCGGGCCGTCCGACGGCGCGTCTGCGGCGCCGGTCGGCGAGCCGGTAGAGGCGGCGCCGGTACGCGTCGTCGTCCCGTACGGCGAGGGCGGCGCCGGTGGCCGAGGCGACGGCCGACATGACGGCGGCCACGACCACGGCGGTCTCCGGGGCCGCCTCGCCGTGCCCGGAGGGGTTGAGCCGCAGGGCGATCAGCAGCAGCGAGCCGTTCAGGAAGAAGACGAGCAGGCCGAGGACGAACGCGGGGACGAGCAGCAGGGTGCGCACGAGCAGGGGCCATACCAGCGCCGACAGGAGGCCGAAGACGCCCGCGCCGGCCGCCGCGGTGACGGCGATCCGTGTCGCGCTGTCCCCGCTCTCCGACTGCAGCCGGAAGTCGGGCAGCGCACCGGCGAGGACGAGCATCGTGAGCGTGGACACGGCCCACACCGTGATGCTGCGCCCGGCCGCGCTGGCGAGTGGCCGCCAACGTCCTTTGTCCACGCCCAGTCCACCTCACGTCCCGGCCCGCCCGGTCCGCGCGGCCTGCTCCCACCCTGTCACAACGGCCGGAGATCCCCGGAAGTCCCCAAAAGCCGCGAGAAGTGCCGTGAGAGGTGCCCCGGCGGGCTTCCCCGGGCGGCGGGCGAGGGTTCAGCGGCCGTCGTAGCCGGCGGTCGGCATCGACAGCCGGCGGTGGACCCTGGCCTTCATCTGGGCGTCGTACGACGGTTCGGCGGTGCCGACGGTCTCGACCCGGACGCCGCGGCGGACGCATTCGGCGGTGAACTCCTCCACCGAGGCGAGGGCACGCTCCAGCACCCGGCGGCTGGGCGCGACGAACAGGTCCACGAGACCGGCCTCGACATCCGCCCACAGGCCGCGGTGGTCGGGGCGCAGCCCGCGGACGAGAAGTTCCCTGGTGACGACGTAGCCGTGCTCGGCGGCCCAGCGGGCGCACATCGCGTGCTGGCTGCGGGAGTCGACGAGAAAGGGTTCCTCGTCGAGTTCTTCCAGAGGGGTCAGGCTCGCGATCGCCGTGACACGGAGCGACGAGGTGTGCGGCAGCGGGCCACCCTGCTCGTGCGGGCGTGTGAGGGCGTGCGCGCCGGAGGCACCGCGTGCGTCGACCATGGTGTCCCCCTCACCTCCTGGTTTCGCCGCAGACCCTACTCCTGCCCGTAGGCTCGGGGGGAGTCGTGCGAAGGAGGGAAAGAGGTGCCGGTGGAGATCACCTGGTGGGGGCACGCCACCTGCACGCTGGAGGACTCCGGGACACGCGTGCTCACCGATCCGCTCTTCGCGCGCCGGCTCGCGCACCTGCGGCGCAGGCGCGGGGCGCCGCCCCCTCCCCCGGCGGCGATCGCGGACGTCGCGCTGGTCTCCCATCTGCACGCCGACCATCTGCATCTGCCCTCGCTGGCACGGCTGGCCCCGGGCACCCGACTGCTCGTGCCGCGCGGTGCCCCGCGTTCGGTGCCCGGGCTGCGTAAACTGCGCCATCTGCGGCTCACGGAGGTCGCGCCCGGTGATCGCACCCGGGTCGGTGACCTGGCCGTACGCACGGTTCCGGCCCGGCACGACGGGCGCCGGCTGCCGATCGGACCGCACCACTCCCCCGCCGTGGGGTACGTGATCGAGGGAGAGGCGCGGACGTACTTCGCCGGGGACACGGGGCTGTTCGCGTCGATGGCCGAGGAGGTCGGTCCGGTCGACGTGGCCCTGCTGCCGGTGGGCGGCTGGGGCCCTTATCTCGGGGAGGGGCATCTGGACGCGGGGCGCGCGGCGGAGGCGCTCGCCGCGTTGTGTCCGCGCAGCGCTGTGCCGGTGCACTACGGCACGTTCTGGCCCATCGGGATGGATGCCGTGCGCCCCCATGAATTCCACGCGCCGGGCGAGGAGTTCGTACGCCTGGCCGCCGAACGTGCGCCCCAGGTGGCGGTGCATCTGCTGAGCCAGGGAGAGAGCGTACGTCCGGAGGCCGCTCGGTGATCTTCCTGGCCGCCACGGCGCCGACCGTGCCTCCGGAGTCCACTCAGCAGGCGATCGGCTATCCGTCGCTGTTCCTGCTGGTGCTGATCGGCGCTCTGGTGCCGGTGGTGCCGACGGGGGCTCTGGTGAGTTCGGCGGCGGTGGTGGCCTTTCATCAGGAGTCGCCCTTCGCGCTGCTGACGGTGTTCCTGGTCTCCTCGGTGGCCGCGTTCCTCGGCGACATGTCGCTCTACTGGCTCGGGCACCGCGGCATGGGCTCGAAGAACGGGTCGCGCTGGCTGGAGGCGATCCGGGAACGCGCACCCGAGGACCGGCTCGCTCAAGCGCAGGAGAAGCTCGACGACCACGGCATCGCCGTCCTCGTCCTGTCCCGCCTCGTGCCGGCGGGCCGCATCCCGGTGATGCTGGCCTGCCTGATCGCGAACATGCCGCTGCGTGTCTTCGCCCGCGGAGAC
The DNA here is from genome assembly GCF_053600395.1 of Streptomyces sp. NPDC005070. Classification (NCBI taxonomy): domain Bacteria; kingdom Bacillati; phylum Actinomycetota; class Actinomycetes; order Kitasatosporales; family Streptomycetaceae; genus Streptomyces; species Streptomyces sp. NPDC005070. The sequence continues at coordinate 52,790 of NZ_JBSFZS010000055.1, forward strand.
GTCCCGGCCTGCCTCGCGTGGGCGGCCACCTACCAGGTCATCGGCATCCTCGGCGGTTCGCTCTTCCCCGAGCCGTGGCAGGGTGTGGTGGCGGCGGTGGCGCTGACCGTCGCGATCAGCGTGGCACCGAGTGTGTGGCGCAGGTTCCGCCGTACGAAGGCCTCGTAGGGGCGCCCGCCGCCTTCTGCGAGGGGACCGGTCACCGCTTCTTCCCGCGGGGGCTGCGGGGACGGTAGCCCCTTCTTCCCACGGGCGCTGCGGGGACGGTCATCCCTCCTTCCCGCGGGGCGTTGCGAGGGCGGGCTTCACTCCAGCACCCGGGACCCGCCCACCGCCAGATCCCACAGGTTCTCCCGGGCCAGGCCCGCCCGCTCCCAGGCCGCCCGCACCCGCCGCAGGGGTTCGAGGACCGGTTCGGCCGAGAGCACGAAGGTGCCCCAGTGCATCGGGGCCATCCTCCGCGCGCGCAGGTCGACGGCCGCCTGCACGGCCTCCTCGGGGTCGCAGTGCACGTCGCTCAGCCACCAGCGGGGGTCGTACGCGCCGATGGGCAGGAGGGCGAGGTCGATCCCCGGGTGGCGCTGCCCGATGCGGGTGAACCAGTGTCCGTAGCCGGTGTCGCCCGCGAAGTAGACGCGCTGCCCCTCGGGTGCCGTGAGCACCCAGCCGCCCCACAGGGAGCGGCACGTGTCGGTGAGGGTGCGCTTGGACCAGTGGTGGGCTGGGACGAAGTCGAAGCGGACGCCTTCGAGTTGGGCCGCCTCCCACCAGTCGAGCTCGGTGACCCGGCCGAACCGCCGTCGCCTGAACCAGTGTCCGAGCCCGGCCGGTACGAACACCGGTGTGTCACGCGGGAGCCGGCTCAGGGTCGGGGCGTCCAGATGGTCGTAGTGGTTGTGGCTGATGACGACCGCGTCGACGCGCGGCAGCGCGCTCCAGGCGACACCGACCGGGGTGATCCGGGCCGGGATTCCCACGATGCGTCGGGACCAGACCGGGTCGGTGAGGACGGTGAGCCCGCCGATCCGGACCACCCAACTCGCGTGCCCGGCCCAGGAGACGGCGACCGTCCAGGCGTCCACACCGGGCAGCGGTCCCGGCGCGAAGGGCAGCAGCGGGATCTCGGCGAGCCCCTCGGCGGACGGGCGCGGCGCACCCTCGCGGGCGAGCCGCGCGAAGGCCCGCAGCCCGGGGAGCGGCGCGGTCAGCCGGTCCACGAAGGACCGGGGCACAGTGACGGAGGGCTTCGAACCGGTCAGGGAGGCGTTCGCGGCCAACTTCGCGACGCTGGGGGACCGGGGCGCCGCCGTCACCGTGTACCG